>NZ_CALLYO010000604.1 GCF_937858865.1 uncultured Amaricoccus sp.
AGGACGAGCTCGCGGGTGAGCGGCAGCGCCTGCGCCGGCTGGGCGCCAGAACGGCGCAGCAGCCCGCGCAGCGCCGGCACCGCCCCGACCGCCGCCCGCGCCGCCGGCATCAGCGCCGCCTTCAGGCTCCCCCCGAGGCCCCCGGTGCCTCCGGGCGCCAGACCGACCTTGCTGCAGACCTGCACCGCGTCGCGCCGGCCCTTGAGGAAGCGCCCGGCGATCTCCTCCGCCCGGCCGCCGCCGTAGAGGGGCGCCAGGTCGAGCCAGGTGACGCCGGCGTCGAAGGCGGCCTCGAGCGCCCGGAGCCCCGGCGCCTCGCCGACGCGCGAGCCGAGCGAGGCGGCTCCGAAGCCGAGGCAGGAGGTCTCGATGCCGGTCGTCCCGAGCGTCACCCGTCGCATGCCCTGCCTCCCTCGCCTACTGAAGGCTAGCCGTCCCTCCTGCCCACCTCAACCTTGCGCATGACCTGCGGCGAGGTCGTCGGCGAGGCGCAGGCCGAGCTGGACGGCGGTGAGCGTCGGGTTGGCCTGGCCGGAGGTCGGCAGCACCGCGGTCGAGACCACATGCAGCCCGGGCGTGCCGAAGACCCGGCAGCGGCCGTCCACCACCCCCTGCCCCGGCTCGGTGGCCATGCGGATCGTCCCGACCTGGTGGGCGCCGTCCCTGGCGTTCGCGAGCACCGCAGCCGCCCGCGCCCCGGGGTCGGCGGCGTAGTAGTCGAGCCGCGCCAGGCGGTTGCGCACGAGCCAGGCCTCGAGCGCGGCGTGCGCCCGGACGACCGAGGTGGCGTCCGCTTCGCCGAAGCGCAGGTCGATGCGGAGCCGCCGCTGGCCGAGCCCGTCGCGCGCCTCCGCGAGCGTCAGGCGGCTCTCCGGGTCGGGCAGCTGCTCGGAATGGTACTCGAGCCCGTAGCGCCGGGCGGAATTGGTGAGGAAGAAGCCGGGCAGCCGCATCCTCGCCACCTGGTTCCGCCAGAGGAAGGCGGGAGCGAAGCCGAGGGTGCGCGGCAGGTCGCGCAGGACGTTGCCGAGGTGCGCCGCGCGCCGGTAGGGCGGCGGGCCCACATGCTTCAGCCGCACCGGCTCGGCGATCAGCCGCCGCCCGAGCGGCGCCAGCGACAGGGCGAGGAAGACCGCGGAGAGCGGCCCCGAGCGGTGCGCGGCATTGGCGATCGGCGGCACCACCGGCCAGAAGGCGACGTTGGCGAGGCGCTCCGCCTCCTGGGTGGCGTCGGACGGCACCAGGCGGCGGCGGACGTAGGAGCCGTGGGCGTCAACGTGATAGTCGAGGGCGTCGTGCAGCCTCCGGTCCTCGAGGACGAGGTCGGCGATCTGGCCGGAGAGATGGCCCATGTAGAAGCGCCCGAGCGGGCCGCCGGCGCCGCCGAAGAGCCCCGGATTTCGTTCCTGCTCGAGGAGCAGCAGGCGGGTGCTGGCGTTGCCGCCAGCCGCGAGCACCACCCGGGCGGCGGGTATCTCCCCCCTGCCCTCTTCCCCGACGTGGAGCTAGAGCCCGGCGATGGCGCCGTCCGGGCCATAGCGGAAGCCGGTGACGGTGGAGCGGAGCGCGACGGTCAGGTCCGGGCGCCCCACCAGGGCCTTGCCGTGGAGCTTCTGGATGCGGGGCCGGTTCGTCCAGCGTTCGAGCGTGTCGCAGCGGAACGCCGCATCGGCGGCGACGCCGGGGATCGGGGCGGAAAAGACCGCCTCTCCCGCTCCGAGGGCGGCGAGGGCCGGCGCCAGGAAGGGCGCGAGGTCGTCCTCGGTGATCGGCCAGGCCTTGAGCCCGAGCCAGGGCCGGGCGCGGAAGTCGATCGGGTCGAAGGGCACGCAGCGCCCGGCCCAGAGGTTGGAGGTGCCGCCGAGCCGGCGCGCGACGGCGGTATGGGGCTCGAAATGGCTGTCGGGGCTCAGGCACTCGGCGACCGCGAGGTCGTCGGCCGCGGGCTCGAGCCCGGCGCCGCCGCTCTCGAGCACCAGCACCCGGAAGCCGCGGTCGGCGAGCGCCAGCGCCGTGACGATGCCGACCGGGCCCGAGCCGATGACGTGGACGTCCGCGGCGAGCTCCCGGAGCACCGCGAGCCGGGACGATTCGAGGATCATGCGGTCAGGTCGGCCCCTCGCGCGGCCTCCGGGATCCCGCCCCGCGCGAGGTCGTGGGCGCGTTCCTGGAAGGCCCATTCCGCGGCCTCGCGCTTGCCGGTGCGGAGCGCCCGGAGCTGGTAGCGGCGGAGGAAGCGGATGAAGTCCTCGTCGCCGAGCCGCGGCGTGCCGGTGAGGGCGGCGCGCAGGTAGCCGGTGGTGAACCAGAGCGTGCCGAGGACGAGCGGCGGCTCCTTGAGCCGGTTGACCGCAGCGGCGGCGAAGAACAGCGGGTGCGTGCCGATCCGCCACTGCGCCTCGCCGTGGCGGGCCCGGCCGTGGCGCAGGCTCTTCTGGCTCGACCCCATGGCGCGGAGATGCAGGAAGCGGGTGTCCGCCTCGTCGCGGGAGCCGGCGCGCCAGCCGTGCCAGCGCGCCATGTGGCCGTCGAGCATGTCCCAGCCGTTCTCCACGACGAAGCCGCCGATCGCGTCGAAGGCGCTCCGGCGGTAGAACTTGATCATCCCGACTGAGCTCTCGTCGCCGCAGAGCTCGGGGACGAGGCGGCCGGCGCGGTTGTGATACCAGGGCTTGCCGCTGAAGGTGCCGAGGCGCGGGTCGGCCGCCATCCGCTCGAGCATGATCTCGAAGTAGCGCTCGGGGAGCTCGAGATCGACGTCGAACTTGCAGATGAAGTCGTGGGCTGCGTCGACGGCGGCGAGCCCGGCATTGAACGCCTGGATGACGCCGGGGCCGACAGCCCGCGCGCCA
This sequence comes from uncultured Amaricoccus sp., assembly GCF_937858865.1. Lineage (GTDB taxonomy): Bacteria > Pseudomonadota > Alphaproteobacteria > Rhodobacterales > Rhodobacteraceae > Amaricoccus. The sequence goes on from NZ_CALLYO010000604.1 coordinate 2,853, forward strand.
GTTTCACGATGCACCACCTTGATGAAGGGCATCCGGGTCTGGTACTGCGCGACGATCGCCATGCTGTCGTCGCGCGAGCCGTCGTCGACGATCACCCACTGCGCTGGCTTGACGGTCTGCTGGGCTACGGAGTGGAGGGTTTTCTCAATGTATTTGGCTTCGTCCTTGCAGGGCGAGACAAGCACATAGGCGGTCTGCATGACGGATACCCTTCGGATGCGGAAGATTTCCGGATCTCCCGCACTACAGCGCGCGGTCCTTTCCGGCCCGTCGCACACGCATGCCCTAGCTGGTCTTCTGCCCCCATCCGGCGGGTGGGGTCAAGCCCGCCTTCG
>NZ_CALLYO010000605.1 GCF_937858865.1 uncultured Amaricoccus sp.
CTTGAGGAGGGCGAAGCGGGAGGAGGGGTCGAGGCGGTCGAGCAGGCGCTCGACGGTCTGCGGGGCCTCGCGGCGGGAAGCGGAGCGGAGGGTCGCGATGACTTCGGAGAGGGGCGGGTCGGCGGGCGGGGCTTCGGGGGCGGGCCAGATGAGCGCGATCGTCTCGGCGAGGTCGCCGACGAAGTCGTAGGAGAGGGCGAAGAGCTCGGGGTCGACGCGGGCGGCGGTGATGGCGCGCAGCATGGCGGGCTTGACCGCGTCGAGGGCGAGCTCGCCGGTGAGGGCGGCGAGGCCCCAGCCGCGGTCGGGGTCGGGCGTCTCGCGCAGGTAGCCGGTCAGCAGGCGGAGCTTGCCGTTGCGGGCCGGGGTGAAGGCGAGGCGCTCGAGAAGCTCGGCGAAGCGGCGCATCAGCGGCCTCCCCGGGCGCGGGGCGGGCGCGCGCGCCCACTCGGGCAAGTCATTGTTCTTCCTGCATGATCTGGCCGGCGTCAACCGGATGGAAAGGATCGTTAACGGGCGGGCGCATCAGTCCTCCGCCTCGTCCTCGTAGCCGACGAGATGCAGCGGGCGGGCGGCTCGGCCGGCGAGGGCGCACCAGCGGACCAGCGCCTCCTCGCGGCCGTGGGTGACCCAGGTCTCGGCGGGGTCGATCTCGGCGATGGTGGCGGTGAGCTCGGGCCAGTCGGCGTGGTCGGAGAGGACGAGCGGCAGCTCGACGCCGCGCTGGCGGGCGCGGGCGCGCACCCGCATCCAGCCGGAGGCGAAGGCTATGAGCGGGTCGGCGAAGCGGCGGACCCAGGGGCCCTCGAAGGCGGAGGGCGGCCCGAGGACGATCTCGCCGGCGAAGTCGCGGGCGCGGCCGCGGGGGAGGGTGGCGTCGGGGAGCTCGCCAAGGGGGATGCCGCGGGCGGCGTAGTAGTCGCAGAGGCGGCGGAGGGAGCCGTGGAGGTGGATGGGGGGGTCGTAGCCGGCCTGGCGGAGGAGGGTGACGAGGCGCTGGGCCTTGCCGAGGGCGTAGACGCCGACGAGATGGGTGCGCTCGGGGAATTGTGCGAGCGAATGCAGGAGCTTGCCGATCTCCTGCGCCGGGGCCGGGTGGCGGAAGACCGGCAGCGCGAAGGTCGCCTCGGTGATGAAGACGTCGCAGGGGACGGGCTCGAAGGGGGCGCAGGTTGGGTCGGGGGTGCGCTTGTAGTCGCCGGCGGCGACGATGCGCAGGCCGGGGACGGCGACCTCGATCTGGGCCGAGCCGAGGACGTGGCCGGCGGGGCGGAAGGTCACGGCGACCCCGCCGAGGGCGACGGGCTCGCCGTAGCGGGCGGCCTGGGCGGTGGCGGCGAAGCCGTCGCCGAGGCGGATGGCCATGATGTCGAGGGTCTCGCGCGTGGCGAGGACGGCGCCGTGGCCGGCGGTGGCGTGGTCGGAATGGGCGTGGGTGACGAGCGCGCGGGCGACCGGGCGGATCGGGTCGATGTGGAAGTCGCCGGGCGGGCAGTAGAGGCCCTGGGGGCGGGGGAGGAGGAGGTCGGCGGGGCGCATGGAGGCAGGTTTAGGGCAGGGGAGGGCTTCGCCAAGGCTCCGGCGCGCGGATCGTCGGCATGTCGTTGGGAATGCGGTGAAAATCAGATATGGAACCTATATGGAATCCGTATGGAATCCGTATGGGTGATTGTTGTGCCGGCGCCGCTGGCTGCATTGTGCGTGAATCCGCGGGCAGCTCCCCGGTGGCGGCGGCGGACGAGCAGGCGTCGCACGGGGCGAAGGACGGTGGTAGGATGCGCATGCGACAGGATCGAGGGCGAGCGATGGGGCAGCCGAGGCAGAGCGAGTTCACCGCCGACGAGTTCATGGCCTGGGCCCTGGAGCAACCGGCCGGGCGCTTCGAGCTCGACAACGGCGCCGTCGTCGCCATGGCGCCGGAGCGTGCGAGCCATGTGCTCGCCAAGGGCAACGCCTTCATGGCGCTTAGCAATGCCATCGGTGCGTGTCACCTCGCCTGCCAGGCATTTCCGGACGGCATGTCGGTCAGGATCGACGAGCGAACCGTCTACGAGCCCGATGCGCTCGTGCGCTGCGGGCCGCAACTGCCCGGTGACGCGGTCGAGGCCAATGACCCGGTCGTCGTCGTCGAGGTCGTCTCTCCGTCGAGCCGGGGCGTGGACCGGGGCGTCAAGCTCGCGGGCTACTTCCTGCTGCCGAGCGTGCGGCACTATCTGATCGTCGATACGGACAAGCGTGTCGTCATCCACCACCATCGGGGCGCGGAAGGCCGAATCGAAGTTCGGGTCCTTCATGACGGTTTGCTGACGCTCGATCCGCCGGGATTGGCCTTCGAGGTCCAGGACGTTTTCATCGGCCTCTGACCCGGACCCGGGCAGGGCCCGCGGATGCATCATCGGGCGAGGGCATCGGGAGGCGATCAGGGCCGGGCGGCGTGGACGTAGCCGACGCCGCGGACGGTCTTGATGAGCTGGGGGTGCCCGGGATCGGCCTCGAGCTTGCGGCGCAGACGGGTGACGCGGTGGTCGATCGAGCGGTCGTTGCTCTCTTCGTCGCGCGGCGGGGCGAGGCGGAGGAGGTCGTCGCGGGTCAGCACCTTGCCGGGGTTGGTGGCGAAGGCGGCGACGAGGTCGATCTCCATCGGGCTGAGCTCGACCGGCTGGCCGGCGGCGTCGCGCAGGCAGAAGGCGCGCAGGTCGAGGCTGTAGGGGCCGAAGCTCGGGCCGGCTGGCGCGGGGCCGCCGGGCGGGCGGCGGCGCAGGACGGCGGCGATGCGGGCGGCGAGCTCGGGCGGCTCGACCGGCTTCGCGAGATAGTCGTCGGCGCCGATCTCGAGGCCGACGACCCGGTCGACGAGATCGCCGGCGCCGGTCAGCATGATGATCCCGGGGTCGAGCCGGGCGCGCAGGTCGCGGGCGAGGTCGAGGCCGGAGCGGCCGGGCAGGCCGATGTCGAGGATGAAGAGGTCGGGCGCCGCGCCGGCGGCGAGCAGGGCCTCGAGCGCGGCGGCATGCTCGGCGAGCAGGACCTCGTGACCCGCGAGGCCGAGGAAGTCGGCGAGCATCTCGCAGACTTCCCGGTCGTCGTCGACCACGGCGATGCGCGCCATTGGGCGGTCCTCGTGCGGATGCGACGATTGAAACAAATCCCCCGCGCCTTGGCAACGGGCTGAAACGACGGGACCGGAGCCTCGCGCCGAAGTGCGGCGCTTGACCGGTGCGACCCGTCGTCCGCAAGCTGCGGGGCCAGGTGCGGCCCGGTGCGGGACCGGAGGGGTGATGCCAGACAAGAGCGCGGCGCGGATCAGCCGGACGATCTGGGGCTCCGCGGGCACGGTGATGGCGGTCGCCGCCGCCGGCGGGGCCTGGGCCTTCGCGCGCGACGGCGCCGCGGCGGCGCTCCCCTTCGCGCTGATCGTCGCGGTCACCGGGCTCCTCGCCTGGTACGTGGCGCAGGTCGCCGGGCGCGCCGACCGGCACCTGCGGGTGGCCGAGGGCCGGCTCGAGGCAGCGGCGGAGGCGCTGCCCGACGGGCTCGTGGTCTTCGACCGGCACGACCGGATCGCCTTCTTCAACAGCCGCTATCCGGAGATGATGACCGAGGCGCTGCGCGAGGGGCTCGCCGTCGGCAAGCGGTTCGAGGACTGGATGCGCGAGGGGATCGCCCGCGGCCCGGTCTACCACCCGGACATGGGCGAGGACTTCCTCGAGCAGCGGCTCGCGATGCGCATGGAGCGGCGCAACGAATCGGTCCTGCGCATCGCCGACGGGCGCTGGATGCGGGTGCGCGAGAACCGGATGCCGGACGGCAGCCGGGTGCTGCTCATCACCGACATCAGCGAGGAGCGCCGCCGCGACGCCGAGCGGCGGCTGCTGGCGCTCGCGGTGGAGCAGGCGGGCGACCCGGTCGAGATCACCGGCGCCGACAACAGCTTCACCTACGTCAACCACGCCTTCGAGACCACGACGGGCTACAGCGCCGCCGAGGCGCTCGGCCACGAACCGCAGGAGATCCTGTCAAGCGGGATGCAGCCGCCCGAGTTCTTCGCCGGCATGCGCGCCGAGCTCGAGGCCGGGCGGCGCTGGCAGGGGACGATCATCAACCGCCACAAGGACGGCCACCTGATCGAGCAGGAGACGACGATCGCCCCGCTCCGCGACGACGGCGGGCGCACCACGCATTTCGTGGCGGTGAAGCGCGACGTCACCGAGGCGCGCGCCCAGGCGCGGGCGCTGGCGGCGAGCGAGGCGCGCTACCGGGCGGTGGTGGAGGCGCAGACCGAGTTCATCGTGCGGGTCGGGCCGGACGGCTACTGGACCTTCATGAACGAGGCGGCGCAGCGCTACGTCGGCATGACGCTGGAGGAGATGCGCGCGAAGGGGATGACCGACGCCGCGCTGATCCTGCCCGAGGACCTGCCGATCTACCATGCGCACATCGCGCGGATCACGCCGGAGAACCCGACGAGCAGCGCCGAGTGGCGCGGCAACCTGCCCGGCCGCCCGCCGCTCTGGGAGCATTGGACCGATACCGGCATCTTCGACGCCGAGGGCAACCTCGTCGAGATGCAGTGCGTCGGGCGCGACATCTCCGACCGCAAGCAGGCGGAGACGGCGCGCGAGGAGGCCGAGCGGCTGCGCCTCGCCGCGCTGGAGGCGGCGCTCGACTGCTACATCGCGATCGACACCGACGGCACGATCGTCGAGCTGAACGCCGCGGCGGAGCGGACCTTCGGCTATGCCCGCGACGAGGCGATCGGCAGGCCGATGGTCGACCTGATCGTGCCGCCGGAGCTGCGCCCGGCGCATCTCACCGGGATAAACGCCAATCTGCAGGGCGAGGGTCCGCACTCGCAGGGGCGGCGCATCGAGGTCGACGCGATGCGCGCCGACGGCTCCACCTTCCCGATCGAGCTCATCGTGGTGCGGGGCGAGCGTGGTGGGGCGACGATCTTCCTCGCCTACATGCGCGACCTCTCGGAGCGGCGGGCGGCCGAGCGGGCGCTGGCCGAGCGCGAGGAGCAGTTCCGCACCATCGCCGAGAGCGTGCCGATCGGCCTCGTCATCAGCGACATCGACAGCGGCCAGCCGCTCTACATCAACCCGCGGTCGCGGCAGAACCTCGAGGTCGCCCCCGAGGAGGCGCCGGCCTCGCTGATGCACGTCTGGGCCAAGCCGGAGCAGCGGGCGGCGCTGGTCCGCGAGGTGGTCGAGCGCGGCTGGAGCCGGGCGATGGAGGTCGACCTCGCCATGCCGAGCGGCAAGCGGATGAAGGCGCTGATCTCGGCCACGCGCATCCACTACGCCGGGCGCGAGGCGATGCTGGCGGCGACGGTCGACATCACCGAGCTGCGCGAGACCGAGGCGGCGCTGGCCGAGAGCCAGAACCGCCTGCGCGCCTTCATGGACTTCGCGCCCTTCGCCGCGCACCTGCGCGACGCCGAGGGGCGCTACCTGATGTTCAACCGCCGGATGGAGGAGCTGATCGGCGTGCCGGCCGAGGCGGCGCTCGGGCGGATGCCGGGCGAGGTGCATCCGCCCGACGTGATGGGGCAGAGCGACCGCCACCACCGGCTGGTGGTGGAGACCGGGCGGGTGCATGCGAGCGAGCAGTGCCTGCTCGCCAA
>NZ_CALLYO010000606.1 GCF_937858865.1 uncultured Amaricoccus sp.
GCTCGTAGCGGGGCAGCACCCCCGAGCGCGTAAAGGAGATCCAGACCGTCCAGAGAATGAAGCCGTAGACGAAGAAGAGGCTTGCCGCGAAGGACGGCGCGACCACCACCTTGGGCAGCCAGAGGTCCGCCCGGCGCAGCCGCGCAAGTCCGGCCCTGATCGGGGCCACGGTCGTCTGCCCGGGCCCGGGTCGGGCCCGGGCGGACGGCCCGGGCCGCGAGTCAGCCGGCGCGCTGGATGGCGTCGACGAGCCGCTGAACCGCATCCTGAGAGCTCATGTCAGTGTTGAAGTGCTCGGTGACGACGTCCATTATCTCGCCGCGGATCGAGCGCGGGACCGCCATTTCGTGCGCCAGGCTGGGCACCAGGGCGTTGGTCCCGATCGCGGTCGTGAGATCGGCGTGCGACTTCTGTGCGCAGACGTCGAACTTGTCGAGCGCGACGTCCACGCGCGCCGGAATCGAGCCTTTGGCCAGGTTGAAGGTCTCCTGGAACCCCGGCGACATGATCAGGCTCGCCAGCACCTTCTGGCCCTCCACCCACTCGTCGCCCTGCACTCCGAACATCACGAACGAGTCGGAATTCAGGATGAAGCCGTTGCCGGGCGCCGGGGCGCAGAGGACGTCCTCGCCCGGCACCTTGCCCGCGGCGAGGAACTCGCCCTTCGCCCAGTCGCCCATGATCTGGAACGCGGCCTCGCCGTTCATCACCATCGCGGTGGCGAGGTTCCAGTCGCGCCCCGGAAACCCCTCGTCGACGTAGCCGCGCAGCGTGCGCATCTGGTCGAAGACGGCGATCATCGTGTCGCTCTGGAGCGCCTCCGGGTCGAGCTCGACGAGCGCCTTCTGGTAGAAGTCGGGCCCCCCGATCCCGAGCGCCACCACCTCGAACACGGTGGCGTCCTGCCAGGGCTGGCCGCCATGGGCGAGCGGGGTGATGCCGGCGGCCTCGAGCTTCTCCGCCGTTGCGTTGAACTCCTCCCAGGTCGTAGGAACCTCGGCGCCCACCTGCGCCAGCAGCTCGGGGTTAGCCCAGAGCCAGTCGACGCGGTGGATGTTGACCGGGGCCGCGACGTACTTGCCCTCGTATTTCATGATGCTGGCGAGCACGGGCGGAAGCACGTCGTCCCAGTGCTCCGCCTGGGCCACGTCGTCCACGTCGGCAACGCCGCCTTCCTGGGCCCACTCCTGGATGCCGGGCCCCTTCAGCTGCACCGCGGAGGGCGGGTTGCCGGCCATGACCCGTGCCCGGAGTGCAGTCATCGCCGGATCGCCGCCGCCCCCGGCGATCGGCGAGTCGATCCACGTTCCGCCCTGCGCCTCGAACGAGCTCTTCAGCTCTCCGATAGCCTTGGCCTCGCCTCCCGAGGTCCACCAGTGCAGCACCTCGACGCTCCCGCCGGCGACCGCCGGTGCGGAGCCGGCCAGCAGGCCGATCCCGCATGCCAGTGTAAGATTTCGCGCGAAGAGTTTCATGCGCTTCCCTCCCTTGTCTTGCCTGCCGGGTTACGCCCGACTGAATATGCCATCGTGCGTGGCATCGCGGAAACGCGCTTTGATCTAAATCAGAAGTCGGATCGGAGCTCGTGGCGGACCCTCGTCGATGTCATGCCTTCGCGCACGCACGCCCCGCGGCAATCCCTTTGGCGACGGCGGCAGCGGAGATCAGGAAGTCGCGGCGCGTGAGCGGTGCGCCCACGGCCTCGGGGTCACGCCGTGCTCGGCGAACATCCGTGCTTCGAGGGAGGGGGGGGCTCACTGGTTGGAGCGGATGGTCATCGCCGGGTTATGGGCGAAGAAGTTGTGCGGCATGATGTGGACGGTCTTCCACTCGGTCGACATCACCGGCCAGTCCTCCATGCGCGGGATGTGGTGGAAGCCGGCGGAGAACCAGGTGACGATGTCCTCGTCCATCAGCGACCGGTCGGCCTTCACCCACTCGGCCAGGGTGTCGGTGCCGTCGCTCTGCATCGCGAAGCTGCCGCCGGCGTAGCGCTGGGCGGGGTCGTAGGGGGTGACCCAGACCGAATAGTCGATGTAGGCGTTGCGCTTGAAGGGCGGGTCGTTCTGGAAGTCGAACGGACCGTAGGCGACGTCGCCGTGATGGATCATCCAGCCGGGCGTGTGGCCGAGGTAACCCTCGCGCGCCGGGTTCGAGATGTGGAAGTGCTTCGGATCCATCGAGGAGATCCTGTAGCGCGCCTCGAGCTCCGAATGCGGAATCCGCTCCTCGACCTTCCAGAGCGAGCGGCGGCGCGAGTCGTCGGCGACCTCAGCGGGGACGATGTTCATGGTGCCGAAGTGGTTCTTCGGCTGGTCCACGTCGAAGTCGATGCGGAAGTTGAAATAGTGGTCGTGGTTCGCCGCCACGAGGTTCGGCGCGATCAGCGTGCCGTACTCGGTGTCGGCCTCGGCCGTCGGGTCGTTCATCGACATGGCGGCGACGCCCTTGACCGCATCGAGGCCGGTCGCGCCGATCTTGATCTCGAGCTGGCCCGACTGCTTCAGGCGGTAGTCGATCAGGTAGTCGTAGTTGCCGACCTCCGACGCGGTGCGGATGACGAGCTCGGTCGCCGGCCGGCCCTCGGCGGGCAGCGGCTGCTCCGGGGTCTGGGCGAAGACCTCGAAGTGCCGCCAGGCCGGGTCGCCGATGTCGCGCTCGAAGATGCAGATCGCGTTCGGGATCTCGAGCGGCTTGCCGAAGTCGTCGGCGATCAGCGCCGGCAGGTAGGTCGCGTAGGACGGGCAGTCGACGTTCGGCGTGAGCGGGGTCAGGAAGAGGCCGAAGCCGTATTCCCCGGAGTCCATGTAGGTCCGCCAGTACCAGCCCTCGGAGGGGTCCATGTAGGGCACGAAGACCTCGGAGAGGTGCGCCTGGTAGATGACGGTGCGCCAGTCGTCGCCGTCCTTGACGTCGAGGTTCGAGACGACGAAGCCCGGCCGCTTGTCGATGCGGAAGTTGAGCCGCCAGATGTCCCATTCGAGGTGGCTGCCGTCGAGCTTGAAGTTCGGGCCGGCCGGCTGGGAGAGGGTGGCGGGATTGGACTCCGGGCGCAGGGGCGTGCGGGCGGCCACCTCCTCCTCGGTGTAGCCCCAGGGGTCGGTCGGGAGCGGGATCGCCCCGGTGTCGATGACGCGGACCACCTCTTTCGTCGCGAGGTCGTAGACCGCGAACAGGCCCTCGATCGGCTTGGCGTAGAAGTTCGAGCCGGAGGGCGCCTGGTAGCAGGGAACGCGCATCAGCCGGGTGCCCTGGTATTCCTCGGTGAAGAAGTTGCCGGCGGTCAGCGGCAGGCAGAAGGCCTGCTCCGGGGTCAGGCCGCGCTTTTCGAGGCCGGCGACCATGTCCGGATGGCCGAGCGCGCCGGTCATCGCGCCCATGAACTCGGTGAAGAGCACCATCGGCTGGCCGGGGGTGGGCGCGTCGCTCTCGACGGTGCCTTGGGTGATGTTGACGACCGCCTCGCGGAAGCTGTCGGCGCCGGTGTAATGCACGGTCGCCTTGCGGTCGGGCGTGGCGCCGCCTGACTGGAAGGCGTAGACCTCGGCCTTCGGCGGCTCCCTGAGCTCGATCAGCGGATAGAGCGTCTCGTCGTCGACCGTGCCGGCGGTGCGCAGGATCTCGTTGATCTTCTGGTATTCCTCGGCGGTGATCCCGTCGAGCGGGTGCGCCGAGAGCGCGCCGGCCGTCAGCGTGGCGGCGAGCGCGGTTCCGGCGAGGTATCGCGTGAACGTCATGCTTGCTTCTCCCTGTTGTTCGTCAGCTGAAGATCACCTGGGCGGAGGTGTATTCCTTGAGCCCGTCCTCGGCGAACTCGACCCCGAGGCCCGAGGACTTGATGCCGCCGAAGGGCGCGTTGGGCTGGATCGCGCCGTGCTTGTTGATCCAGACCGAGCCGCACTCCATGCGCTTCGCCACTGCCTTGGCCGCGTCGATGTCAGAGGACCAGACCGAGCCGCCGAGTCCGTTGGGGCTGTCGTTGGCGGCGGCGATCGCCTCCTCGACGTCGGAGTAGCGGATCACCGGCAGCGCCGGGCCGAACTGTTCCTCGTCGACCAGCGGGTCGCCGTTGGCGAGCCCCGCGACGATCGTCGGCGGGAAGAAGAGGCCGTCACCGGGAGCGCCCCCGACCAGCACCTTGCCACGCTCCGCCGCGTCGGCGACGAGCCGCGCGACCTTGTCGAACTGCATGCGGTTCTGCACCGGGCCGAGCGCGCTCGCCTCGTCGAGGCCGTCGCCGACCGGGATGGCCCGGGCATAGGCGGCGAGCGCCTCACAGACCGCGTCGTGGATCGACTCGTGGACGTAGAGCCGCTTCATCGCGGCGCAGGTCTGGCCGTTGTTGATGAAGGCGCCCCAGAAGAGGCCTTCGGCGATCTTCGCCGGGTCGGCGTCGGGCAGGACGATGCCCGCGTCGTTGCCGCCGAGCTCGAGGGTCAGCCGCTTCAGCGTCTCCGCCGCCGAGCGCATCACCTGCCGGCCGGTGCCACTCGACCCGGTGAAGACGATCTTGGCGATGCCGGGGTGCGAGGACATGGCCGCGCCAATGTTGAAGCTCCTGTCGTCGCCGCTGACCGAGTTCAGCACGCCCGCCGGCAGCACCTCGTTCAGGATCTCGACCATCCGGAGCGTCGCGAGCGGCGTGTAGGGCGAGGGCTTGAGGACGACGGTGTTGCCAGTGCGGAGCGCGGGCAGGACGTGCCAGACCGCGATCATCACCGGGAAGTTCCAGGGCGTGATCGAGCCGACGACGCCCAGTGGCTTGCGGTGCAGCTCGACCCGGCCCTCGTTGGTGTCCTGCAGCACCTCTACCGGCAGCGCGAGGCCGGCGGTGTAACCGGCCCAGGCGGCGGCGCCGCCCATCTCCCAGCGCGAGCCGAGGCCGTTGAGCGGCTTGCCCTGCTCGAGGGTCAGGATGCGGGCGAGCTCCTCGGCATGCTCCTGCAGCCTGGCGGTCACCGCCTGGCAGGCCTCGCGGAGGGTGGCATCGTCCTGGGCGGACCAGGATGGGAACGCGCGCCCGGCGGCGGCGACCGCGGCGTCGAGCTCGGCCTGGCCGGCGTTCGGCGCGCGGCCGGCTTCCGCGCCGGTCGAGGGGTTCAGGACGGCGAAGGTCCCGGCCGTGGTCATGGGCCGACCGTCGATGGTCAGGCGGGCGTCGATCATGCTTTCTCCTCCGTTCCCGGCACGCCTTGTGCTGGCGCATCGGGCGGCAGGTTAGTGGCCGCGGCGGAGGGATTCTTGGCGTCAGCCGCCAGCAGACTTGGACTCGGCCGCCAGTCCGCGCATCGCAGCGCCCGGCGGGACGCCGTAGGTCGCCCTGAACTCCCGGTAGAAATGGGAGAGATCGTTGAAGCCGCTGCCGAAGGCGATCGCGGCGACAGTGGCCGTTCCCGCCGCAGCCCGGGCGCCGACGAGCTCGGCGTGCGCGGCCTTCAGGCGGACGGCAAGGATGCGCCGGCTGGCGGTCTCCCCGAGCGCCTGGAAATGCCGCTGGAGCGTGCGCTCCGAGACGTTCAGCCGCTCGGCCAGCTCCGCCGGTCCGAAGGCGGGGTCGCGGAAGCGGCGGTCGATCATGGCGAGCGCGCGCGAGAGGACCGCGCTCGCCGCGCGGTCCCGCGGCGACATCTGCGACTGGCGGCAGTGGAAATAGGCGCCGAGCAGCCCGAGGAAGGCCTCGCCGAGCGTGACGCTGGCCGCGGCCTGCTCGACCGCCATCTTGACCACCACGGCGCGCATGGCGGCGAGCAGCGGGTCTTCGCGGCTGATCATCGTGCCGCCGGTGCAGATGCCACCGAAGCGGCCCAGCATCTCGCGCCGCGGAAAGTGCAGCGAGACCTGCGTCGAGCTGCCGGGATAGAGGAACTCCGACGGCAGGACGGAGTCGACGAGGTACATGTCCCCGGGCGTAAGCTCGGCCGCCGCACCGCCCTGCACCACTCGACTGAAGCCGACCTCCTGGACGAGCAGGAAGAGATGCTCGCCCGGCTCGGCGCGCACCGACCGCGCGTCGCGAACCACCCGCTCCGCGTCGAGCGACACGATCGCGGTGTCGACGCCGCCGAAGCGGCGCCGGCCGACGTTGCCGGCGACGATGCCCCGGGCCTGCGGGCGCGGCTCGATCGAAAACAGGCCGCAGACGGACCGGAGCTCGTCCTGCAGCACCTCGACGGGCCTGGGGCTCGGGGCATCCGTGGTCAGCAAGCGCAAGATGGTCCTCCGGGGCCACTTCTTCTACTTCCGAAGCAGGCCGCGCCCGAGTCTTTTTTTGGCCGTTTCGGTGGGGCGACAGCTCAAACCGGCCATCCACGCGGAAGCGGACGCCGGTCGCGGCTCCGGCCGGAGCATCTCGCCGGAGCGTTGGCTTCGAAGCGCCAAGCGTATATGACGTCACCATCACCATGATGCCATTGCATCACGCGGGAAGGGTTGAACGTCATGAAGCGAGCGACGATCGCAGACCTCTCGCGCGAGGCCGGCGTCAGCGTGGCGACGGTCGACCGGGTGCTGAACGGCCGCCTGAAGGTGCGCGAGGAAACCGCGCGGCGGGTGCACGAGGCAGCCCGGCGCATCGGCTTCCACGGCGCGAACGCGATTCACAGCCGCATCCTCTCCGACCTGCCGGAGATGCATTTCGGCATCATCCTGCAGAAGAGCGCGCACGCCTTCTACAAGGCCTTCGCCAAGGAGATCGACGACCAGCTCCGGGCGCACACCGGCCACCGGCTGCGCGCGACCATCCGCTTCGCCGAGAGCACCCGCCCGGCCGAGCTCGCCGGGCTCCTCGCCTCGATGGCGGGCAAGGTGCAGGCCGTGGCCGCGACCGGGCTCGACCATCACGAGGTCACGCGCGCCGTCGCCGACCTCCGCGCCGCCGGCATCCCGACCTTCTCGCTCCTGTCCGACTTCGCCCAGGACGTGCGGGAGAGCTACGTCGGTCTGAACAATCTCAAGGTCGGGCGGGCGATCGGCTGGCTGATGTCCAACATCGCCCGGCGCCCGGGAAAGGTCGCCGCCTTCGTCGGCGGGCACCGATACCACGGTCACGAGCTGCGGGAGACCGGCCTCCGCAGCGCCTTCCGCGAATACGCACCCGACCTCGAGATGCTCGGCGCGTTGCTCAACCTCGAAGAGCGCCAGGTCACCTACGAGACGACGCACGCCATCCTGGAGAAGCACCCCGACCTCGTCGGCATCTACTGCGCAGGCGGCGGCATGGAAGGGGCGATCGCGGCACTGCGGGAATCCGGGCGGGCGCAGGAGGTCATGCTGGTGGTGAACGAGCTCACCGACGACTCCCGTCAGGCGCTTCAGGACGGAACGGTCAAGATCGTCATGGGAACACCCTTGCGCCAGCTCGGCGCCGAACTCGTGCCGCTGATGGTCCACACGGTCGAGAAAGGCATGACCGGATCGCCGGGCCAGCGGTTCCTTCCGTTCGAGATCTGGACGCCGGAGTCGCTCTGATCTGATAGAAAGCCATCACTATCCTCCATCATTCTACAGCATGAATGATGGAGTCTCGCCGTCTTCGTGATTGACGGATGGCCGGTTTGGGGGCATTCCGTTTGCAGGCCACATGAAGCAAGAGTGGCCGGGGGGGAACCGAACCGCGGGCCGGAGGAAATCCACCTTCCAGGGTGCATCCGCTCCGCACGCTCAATCCTCCCTGACAAAAGCAATGACAGAAGGCGCTCGTCGCGCGCCTAGCGGAGGATTGAATGAAAAAACTCCTGGCCTCGGCCGCCGTCCTCGTTTCCCTCGCGGGAGCCGCCTCGGCAGCGAACGTCGGCGTCTCGATGGCGCTCTTCGACGACAACTTCCTGACCGTGCTCCGGAACGGGGTCGTCCAGTACGCCGGCACCCTCGACGACGTCGACGTCCAGGTCGAGGACGCCCAGAACGACGTCGCGAAGCAGCTCGACCAGATCAACAACTTCGTCGCCTCCGGGGTCGATGCGATCATCGTCAACCCGGTCGACACCTCCGCCACCCAGGCGATGTCGGAGGCGGCCGCGAGCGCCGGCATCCCGCTGGTCTTCGTCAACCGCCAGCCGATCAACGTCGACAGCCTGCCCGACAACCAGGCCTTCGTCGGCTCCGACGAACGCGAGTCGGGCACGCTCGAGACCCAGGAGGTCTGCCGCCTGTTCAAGGAGGCCGGCAAGACCGAGGCCAACGTCTACGTCATCATGGGCGAGCTCTCGAACCAGGCGGCGCAGCAGCGGACCCAGGACATCCACGACGTCATCGACGGGTCGGACTGCGGCGTGAAGATCAGCATCATCGACAAGCAGACGTCGAACTGGATGCGCGACCAGGCGGCGAACCTGATGACGAACTGGCTCTCGACCGGCGCCGAGTTCGACGGCGTGATCGCCAACAACGACGAGAGCGCGATCGGCGCCATCCAGGCGATGAAGGCGGCCGGCATCGACATGAAGTCCGTCGTGGTCGGGGGCGTCGACGCGACCCAGGACGCGCTCCAGGCGATGCAGGCGGGCGATCTCGATGCGACCGTGTTCCAGGACGCGGCCGGCCAGGGCAAGGGCGCGCTCGACGCGGCGCTGGCGCTCGCCAAGGGCGAGGCGGTCGACCAGAAGGTCTACATCCCCTTCCAGCTCGTCACGCCCGCCAACATCGGCGATTTCCTCGCCAAGAACTGAGCCGGCCCCGCGCACATGGCTCCTCGGGCCGGCGGCGAGCGCCGGCCCGCCCTACCCGCATCCGCGACGGACAGGTTTCGCCCTCGGGACGTCGCACTTAGGAAACCGAACATGGCGCAGTCCCAGACCACCCATGGCGTCGGCGGCCTGACCTTCGACGCATCGAAGCGGCATCGCCCGCCGGAACTCAACGTCTTCTTCGCCCTCATCCTGCTCGTCGCCGTCTTCGAGGCGCTCGGCTGGCTGCTCATGGGTGACTCGTTCCTGTTCAACACCCGACCGAACGCGACCTCGATCTTCAACACCGCCCGGCTGACGATCATCATCCTGCAGGTGTCGATCGTCGGCATCATCGCGCTCGGCGTCACCCAGGTGATCATCCTCGGCGGCATCGACCTCTCCTCGGGCTCGATCGTCGGCGCCACCGCGATGATCGCGATGAGCTTTGCCCAGGTGTCGCTGGTCAACGGCCAGCCGAACCCGAAGATGATGCTGCCCGAGGGTTGGCAGGATCTGCCGATGATCGTGCCGGTGCTGGTCGGCATCTGCTGCGGCGTCTTCGCCGGCCTGATCAACGGCTTCCTGATCGCCTACACGCGGATCCCGCCCTTCATCGCCACCCTCGGCATGATGGTGACCGCCCGCGGCGTTGCCAAATGGTGGTCCAAGGGCGAGCCGATCAGCTTCCCGACCGAGGGCTACGCCGCGATCGGCAAGGGCATGACGCCGGTCTTCATCTTCATCGCGCTCGCGATCCTCTTCCACCTGATCCTGCGCTACACCGTCTACGGCAAGCACACCTACGCCATCGGCTCGAACGAGGCGGCGGCGCGGATGTCGGGGATCAAGGTCGACCGCCACAAGGTCATGGTCTACACGATCGCGGCCGTCCTCGCCTCGATCGCGGCGATCGTGCTCTCCTCGAAGAACCTCACGGCTCAGGCCGGCATGGGGACGATGTACGAGCTCGACGCCATCGCCATGACGGTCATCGGCGGGGTCAGCCTCTCGGGCGGCCGCGGCTCGATCCTCGGCACGGTGCTCGGCGCGCTGATCTTCGGCGTCATCATCTCCGGGTTCACCTTCCTCAAGCTCGACGCCTACTACCAGGAGATGGTCAAGGGCGCGATCATCGTCGGGGCCGTCGTCCTCGACCAGTGGCGCCAGCGCCGCGCCGCGTCACGGACCTGAGGGAGAGAGCGATGAGCGACATCCAGACGAACATCTCCGGGCGCGACGCCCCCCACGCCGACACGACGTTCGGCGAGGTCATCCTCCGCACCGAGGGGCTGACCAAGCACTACGGCGGCGTCCATGCCCTCATCGACTGCAACTTCGAGATCCGCAAGGGCGAGCACGTCGCGATCATGGGCGACAACGGCGCCGGCAAGTCGACCTTCGTCCGCCAGATCACCGCGGTCGAGAAGCGGACCAGCGGCAAGGTCTGGTTCAACGGGCAGTATGTCGACTTCGACGGACCGCTCGAGGCGCGCGAGGCGGGGATCGAGACGGTCTTCCAGACCCTCGCGCTCGCCGATCATCTCGACGTGCCGGACAACCTCTTCCTCGGGCGCGAGAAGGTGCTCTTCAACCTCGGGCCCTTCTCGATCCTCGACTACAAGGGGATGCGCGAGGCGACGCTGGCCGGGCTGAAGAAGACCGGGGTGAAGATCCCGAACATCTCGAACACGATCCAGAACATGTCCGGCGGCCAGCGCCAGTGCGTGGCGATCGCCCGCACCGCGACCTTCCACTCCAAGCTCACCATCATGGACGAGCCGACGGCGGCGCTCGGGGTGCAGGAGACCGCCCAGGTCGAGAACATCATCCGCACGCTGAAGGAGCAGGGCGAGCCGCTGATCCTCATCAGCCACAACATGCGCCAGGTGATGGACCTCTGCGACCGGATCGTGGTGTGGCGGCGCGGGCGCATCTGCGCCAACCTCCGCAAGGAGGAGACCGACGGCCAGGACGTCGTCGCCTACATCACCGGCGCCAAGACGCAGGCCGAGTACGCCGATGCGGCCTGACGAGCCCGGCCACCCGCCCGGCCGGCGCCGGGCGGGTGGCGGAACAGCATCCGCCGTCAAGCGGGCCGTCGACGCTGCCGGGTGCGGCGGAACCGAGGCTTAACCGGAGCCATCATGAGAATCGCCCTCGACCCCTTCATGCACCGCCACCTGTCGCTCGAGGCGCTGCCCTCGAAGGTCGCCGAGCTCGGCTACGAGTGGATCGAGCTCTCGCCGCGCGGCGACTTCCTCGAATGGTTCAAGGCGCCGCGCGTCTTCCCCGACCGGATCAAGGCGGTGAAAAAGGCGCTCTCCGACGCCAGTGTCGGCATCGCCTCGCTGCTGCCGATGTACCGCTGGGCCTCGAACGACGAGGCCGAGCGCCAGGCGGCGGTCCGGCACTGGAAGCGCGCGATCGAGATCGCCGTCGAGCTCGGCGTCGACACGATGAACTCCGAGTTCGGCCGCGGCCCGCACCCCGACAAGGGCTCCTGCTACTGCTGCCACACCGGCAGCATGATCGAGGTCTGCGAGGACGCCTGGTGGCGCTCGATGGAGGAGCTGGTGCCGGTCTTCGAGAGGGAGGGGATCAACCTCCACGTCGAGCCGCACCCGGAGGACTGGTGCGAGACGATCCAGCCGGCCCTCGACATCATCCGCACGGTGAACTCCCCCCGGGTCAGGTTCCTCTACTGCGCCCCGCACACCTTCTACTTCGGCGACGACACCGCGGCGATGCTGCGCGAGAGCGCGGACGTGCTCGCCCATGTCCACGTCGGCGACACCTTCAACCACAAGGCCAGCTCCGGCCTGCGCTACATCCTCAACCCGCCCGGCACCCAGGCGCGCGTGCACCAGCATCTCGACATCGGCCAGGGCGAAGTGCCGTGGGACGACTTCTTCGGCACGCTCGCCGAGATCGGCTTCGACGGGATCATGACCGCCTGCGTCTTCGCCTGGGAGGAGAAGGCCGACGCGTCGGGCCGCTTCATGCGCGCCGAGATGCAGCGCTATGTCGACAAGTTCTGGGGGGTGAAGTGAGCCTGAAGGTCGGAGTCATCGGCACCGGGATGATCGGCCAGGACCACATCCGCCGGCTGCCGGCGTCGCCAGCCTGCCGAACCGCCTGGCGACCGTGGTCAGCGATCGCCACGGCATCCGGCAGGCGATGCCCGAGGACTGGCGCGAGCGCTTCATCGAGGCCTACGACCAGGAATTCCGCGAGTGGATCGTCGCCGCCGGCGCCGGCACCGCGACCGGCCCGAGCACCTGGGACGGCTACGCCGCGACCCTGGTCGCCGACGCCGCGCTGCGCGCCGCCGAGAGCGGCGGGCTGGAGAAGGTCATCATGCGGGACACGCCCTCGCTCTACACGACACCGGTCGCCGCCGCGGCCCGACGCTGAAGGACAGGACAGATGTACAACGGAGAGAAGCTCATCGACCGCCCGCTGCGCTGGGGCATGGTCGGCGGCGGCCGCACCGGTCAGGTCGGCTACAAGCACCGCACCGGCGCGCTGCGCGACAACACCGCCTATCGCCTGGTCTGCGGCGCCTTCGACGTCGACGCCGCACGGGGACGCGACTTCGGCCTGAACCTCGGCGTCGCTGGGGAGCGGCTGTATCCCGACTACAGGACGCTGATAGCCGAGGAGGCGAAGCGCGACGACGGCGTCGAGGTCGTCACCGTCGCGACGCCGAACTTCTCGCACTACGAGATCACCAAGGCGCTCCTCGAGGCCGGTATCCACGTCATCTGCGAGAAGCCGCTCTTCTTCACCGTCGCCGAGTGCGACGAAATCGGGGCGTTGGCCGAGAGGAAGGGCCTGATCGTCGGCGTCACCTACGGCTTCACCGGCCACCCGCTCGTCCACCAGATGGCGGCGATGGTGAGGAAGGGAATGCTCGGCGAGATCCGCATGGCCGATCTCCAGTACACCCACGGATTCAACGCCGGCGACGACGCCAACGCCTCCGAGGCGCAGAAATGGCGGACGAATCCGAAGACCTCCGGCCCGACCTTCGTCCTCGGCGACATCGGCACGCACCTCTACTACCTCTCGGAGATGGTGCTGCCGCACATGCGGATCGAGCGGCTGCTCTGCGACCGCCAGTCCTTCATCAAGTCGCGCGCCCCGCTGGAGGACAACGCGTACGTTCTCGCGCACTACGACAACGGCGCCGTCGGGCGGCTCTGGGTCTCCTCGGTCAATGCCGGCAACATGGGCAGCCAGCGCTACCGCTTCGTCGGCTCCAAGGCCTCGGTCGAGTGGACCGACTCGCACCCCGACCAGCTGATCTACGAGGTCCAGGGCGAGCCCGGCCGCATCCTGCACCACGGCATGCCCTACCTCGAGGCCGAGAGCCTCGCCGTCGACCGGATGGGCGCGCTGCACACCGAGGGCCTCGGCGACAGCTGGGCCAACATCTACCTCTGGATCGCCCAGGCGATCGACGCGAAGATCCGCGGCGACGAGGCCTTCCTCGCGACCCACCACTACCCCGGCATCGACGCCGGCACCGAGGGCGTGCGCTGGCTCGAAGCCTGCGTCCGTTCGGCCGACGCCGGCTCCGTCTGGGTCGACTACGACCCGGCCGCCACCAGGACGAAATCCACCGAGACGCAGGACGCTTGAGCCATGAGACTTTCCATCTGCACCGACGTGATGGGCGATCTCGCCTTCGCCGACATGCTCGACAAGTGCGTGAAGCTCGGCGTCGAGGGCATCGAGATGACCGGAGGCGGCTGGTCCAGGGGCCCGCACTTCCGCGCCGATGCACTCCTCGCCGACAAGGGCAAGCTGAGGGCCGCGCTCAGGGAGATCGAGGCGCGCGGCCTCGAGATCGCCGCCCTCAACTGCTCGGCCAACCCCCTCGACCCCGGCCCGATGGGCGCCCGCCACCGCAAGGAGATGGAGGAGACGGTCCGCCTCGCCGGCGAGATCGGCGTCAGGACCGTCGTCGCCATGTCCGGCCTGCCGCCGGCGGCGCCCGGCGACACGGTCCCGAACTGGCTCGTCTACACCAGGAGCTGGCCCGACGAGATGCCGGAGCGCGACCGCTACCAGTGGGAGGACTGCGCCTTCCCCTTCTGGGAGAGGATGGTGAAGCTCGCCGACGAGGTCGGCGTCGAGCGCTACGCACTTGAGAACTTCTCCGCCATGCTGGTCTGGAACCCCGAGACCCTCTTCCGCCTGCGCGACGCCGTCAGCCTGAAGATCGGCATGAACCTCGACCCCTCGCACCTGATGTGGATGGGTGCCGACCCGATCGCCTCGGCCCGCGCGCTGAAGGGCGCCATCCACCACTGCCACGGCAAGGACACCCGCATCGAGCGCGGCCTCGCCGACGTGAATGGCCTCCTCGAGCTGAAGGAGGTGACCGACGTCGCCAACCGCAGCTGGAACTACGTCGCCGTCGGCGCCGGGCGCGACCTGCAATGGTGGAAGGAGTTCTTCTCGGTGGTCCGGATGATGGGCTACAACGGCTGGGTCAGCCTCGAGATGGAAGACTTCACCATGTCGACCGAGGCGGGCATCCGGTCCTCCATCGATGCGCTGCAGGCCACCATCAGCCGGTAAGACGAGTGTACAAGTTCATCATCTCGATCGAGCTGCAGCCGGGGACGCGGGACGACGTGCTCGCCCGCGCCCCCGCGGTGCAGGCGGCGACGCGGGCCGAGCCGGGCTGCATCGCCTACGACTTCTTCACCTGCACCGACGATCCGGACCGGCTGGTCTTCGTCGAGTCCTTGACGTCGAAGGAGGCCCACGACTTCCACATGCAGCAGGAGCACACCAGAGACTGGATCGCCTTCCACGAGCCGAAGCACCGCAGCTCCCTCTTCGAGATCATCGATGCCGCATCCTGACAGCCTGCCCGTCACCATCACCTGCGCCCCCTGCTGCTGGGGCGTGGACGACGTGAAGAACCCGCACCTCCCGCCCTGGGAGCGGGTGCTCGACGAGGCGGCCGCCGCCGGCTTCGGCGGCCTCGAGCTCGGCCCCTACGGCTACATGCCGCTCGACGTCGCCCGCGTGGGGAGCGCCCTCGACGACCGACGCCTCCGGATCGTCGCCGGCACGATCTTCGACGACCTGGTCAGCCCGGCAAACCGCGACAGCCTGCTGCGCCAGACCGATGAGATCTGCGCCTTCGTCACGGCCCTGCCGCCGCCGCGGAGCCACGCCGGCCAACGCTACCCGGCGCCCTACCTGACGGTGATGGACTGGGGCCACGACGAGCGGGACTATGCCGCCGGCCACTCCGAGCGGGCCCCACGCCTCGATGCCGACGCCTGGGCGGGCATGGTCGCCAACATCCGCGCCATCGCCGAGTTCGCCCGCGACCGCCACGGCGTGCGCGCCGTCATCCATCCGCACGCCGGCGGCTATATCGAGTTTGCCGACGAGATCGACCGCATCGCCTCCGACATCGGCCCCGCCACCGCAGGCCTCTGCCTGGACACCGGCCACCTCGACTATTCCGGAATGGACCCGGTGGCGACGATCCGGGACTATGCCGACCGCATCGACTACATCCACTTCAAGGACATCGACGCGGCGAAATACGCCGACGTCAAGGGGCGCCGCATCCGCTTCTTCGAGGCCTGCGCCGAGGGCGTGATGTGCCCGATCGGCCGAGGCCGCATCGACTACTCCGCCATCCACCGGCTCCTCGGCGAGATCGGCTACGGCGGCTACATCACCATCGAGCAGGAGCGCGATCCGCGGAATGCCGACGGGTCGCTCGCGGACCTCACCGCGAGCCGCGACTTCCTGCGCCAGGCAGGCTTCTGAGGAACCGGCATCACGCTTGTCTCCGCTGGCGCTACATCGACTTCTCGCTCTATCGGCTCAGGGCCGGCGAGACCGTCGGCGAGGCATCGGCGACCGCGATTGGTGCGGAGGGCGGCCCCGAAGGACCGCCCCCGACCGTCGTCCTGAACGGATCAATAGTTGCCGGGTGGGTCGGAGGCGGGGAAGGATTCGTCGACTTCCTCGTCCGTCTTTGACCAGGTCTTCGGGGGCGCGTCCATTTCCTTGCGTCCGGCAGACCGGACGTAGCTGTGGTCCTCCGGCTGGTCCCGGTGTTCGGGCAGCGCCTTCAACTCGGCCTTGGACAGGGAGGTCGTCGCGTGGACGATCCCCTCCGCGTCGCGCATGACATCGAGCTGGCCCACTGGCAGAGCCACCGGCTTGGCGCCGATACCCAGGAAGCCGCCGACGTCGACCACGACCCTGGCTTCGGAGCCCGAGCCGTGCATGTGCGAGATGCTGCCGATCGTCTCGTCGTCGGGACCGTAGATCGTCGCGTCGACGAGATTGTCCTCCGTCAGCTCGCTGGTCGCGAGCCGTTCGTGTGTCGTGTGGTCCAACTGCGTATCCTCCATGATTGGCATGGGAGGAGAACGCGGCGGCCCGGGCACCGTTCCGCTGTCACGGGCAGGCATGCGAGGGCGCCTGC
>NZ_CALLYO010000607.1 GCF_937858865.1 uncultured Amaricoccus sp.
GCAGCGGAGCCTCGCGGCGCATGTCGCGGCGGTGGCGGACGGGCTCGATGCCGGGCTCGATGCCGGCCTCGATGCCGGTATCGAGGCGGGCCGCGCGGCGGTCGCGCGGATCGTCGGGCGGGACGTGGCGGCGCTCGACCAGGCCGGCGTGGCACGGGCGGCGGTCGAGAGCCTGGCGGAGAACTTCGCCGACGGCGTGGTGGCGCCGGTCTTCTGGATGGCGCTCCTCGGGCTGCCGGGAGCGGCGGCCTACAAGGCGATCAACACCGCCGACAGCATGATCGGGCACCGGACCGAGCGGCACCGCGCCTTCGGCTGGGCGGCGGCGCGGCTCGACGATCTCGTCAACCTGCCGGCCGCGCGGCTGGCGGCGCTCCTTCTCGTCGGGGCGGCCTGGCTGGTGCCGGGCGCCTCGCCGGGCGGGGCCTGGGCGGCGGTGCGGCGGGACGCGCGCGGGCACCGCTCGCCGAACGCCGGCTGGCCGGAGGCGGCGATGGCCGGGGCGCTCGGCTTCGCGCTCGCCGGGCCGAGGCGCTACGGCGGGGTGGCGGTCGAGGACGCGGTGATGGGGCAGGGCGGGCGGCGGGAGCTCGCGCCGGCGGACATCCGGCGGGCGCTCGCGC
Organism: uncultured Amaricoccus sp.; assembly: GCF_937858865.1. GTDB lineage: Bacteria > Pseudomonadota > Alphaproteobacteria > Rhodobacterales > Rhodobacteraceae > Amaricoccus. Next base: position 624 of record NZ_CALLYO010000607.1, read on the forward strand.
TCTACCGGGCGGCGGACGGGCTGCTGATCGCCGGGCTGGCGGTCGCGGCCGTCGCCCTGTGGTGAGCCGCGCGCCACGGGCTCGGACGGGGCGCGGGGCTCATCGCACGCGCAGCGCCTGGCCCGCCACCATCAGCACCACATGGTCGGCGGTCGCCGCGATGGCCTGGTTGAGCCGGCCGGCGGCGTCGCAGAAGCGGCGCGCCAGGGCGTTGTCGGGGATGACGCCGAGGCCGACCTCGTTGGCGACCGCGATCCAGGGGCCGCGCGGCCGGGCGAGGGCGGCGGCGAGCCGGTCGGCTTCCGCCTCGGGATCGCGGCCGGCGAGCATCACGTTGCTGAGCCAGATGGTCAGGCAGTCGATGAGCACCGGCTGGCCGTCCGGCGCCTCGGCGAGCGCGCCGGCGAGATCGAGCGGCGCCTCCACGGTGATCCAGCCGGCGGAGCGGCGGGCCTGGTGCGCGGCGATCCGCTCGGCCATCTCCTCGTCGAGCGGCTGGGCGGTGGCGAGATAGCGCCAGGCCGAGGGATGCGCCTCGATCAGCGCCTCGGCGTGCCGGCTCTTGCCGGACCGGACGCCGCCGAGGATCAGGCTGAGGCTCTGCTCAGCCATGACCGGCCCACCTGACGTCCCGCCGGAGCGCCCACCGGGCGGCTGTCGCGACCGTCGTCCTTGCCATCATCTCCCCATCCTTCCCCACGGCCCAAGGATAGCCGAACCGCGCAAGGCGGCAATCGCCATTCTCGTCCCGCGCGGGAAAGCGTCCGGTCCCGCGCCAAAGCCGGCCCGGGTCAGGCGAGGGCGCGCTCCATCGCGGCGCCGAGCCGCAGCAGCCGCGCCTCCTCTCCCGGTGCCCCCATCGCCATCACGCCGCAGCCCGGGGTGCCCGAGGGCAGGGTCAGCGCGCAGAGGCCGAGCATGTTGCCGACGCGGGTGTTGCGCAGCGCGAGGAGGTTCTCCTCGGCGAAATGCGCCGGATCGGCGAGGCAGCGCTCGGCGTTGGGCGCGAGGTTGGCGACCGTGGGCAGCAGCACGGCGTCGAAGCCGGCCGCCGCCTCGGCCCAGCCGGCGCGGATGGCCTCGAGCCGCCGCCAGCCGGCGACATACTCCGGGGCGGAGAAGCCCTTGCCGGCGCGGAAGCGCTCGCGGATGGGCGCGAACATCGCCTCGGGCTCGGCCTCGATCGCCTCGCTCCAGACGCCGTAGGCCTCGGCGGCGAAGAGGCAGGGGGCGAGCGCGAACATCGGCGCGAGCCCGGCGAAGGCGAGCGGCTCGATGCGCGCGCCCGCCGCGGCGATGCGCCCGATGGCGGCCTCGAAGGCGGTCTGCGGGCCGCTGCGGGTCGGGCCGATCGCCGAGGTGTCGAGGATGGCGAGCCGGCCGCCCTCGAGCGACGCGCCGGCGAGGTCGATCGCCGGCGTGCCCGCCATCGCGGCGAGGAGCAGCGCCGCGTCCTCGACCGAGCGGCAGAGCGGCCCGACCGTGTCGAAGCGCGGGCAGAGCGGCACCACCCCCTCGAGCGACAGCAGGCCATGGGTGGTCTTGAGCCCGACGAGGTCGTTCCAGGCCGAGGGCACCCGCACCGACCCGCCGGTGTCCGAGCCGATGCCGGCGGCGGCGAGCCCGAAGGCGACCGAGGCGGCGGCGCCCGAGGAGGATCCGCCCGGCACCAGCTCGGGATCGTTGATGTTGGGCGGCGTCGCGGTCACCGGATTGACCCCGAGGCCGGAGAAGGCGAGCTCGGTCATATGCGTCTTGCCGAGGCAGACCAGCCCGGCGCGGGTGGCGGCGGCCAGCACGCGCGCGTCGCTCTCCGGCACGCGGCCGCGCAGCAGCCCCGAGCCCGCCTCGGTGACGACGCCCGCCGTGTCGAAGAGATCCTTCCAGCTGACCGGCACCCCGTCGAGCGGGCCGCGGCGGACGCCCGCCTCGGCGCGGCCGGCGGCGGCGGCGGCCTCGGCGCGGGCGCGCTCGGGGGTGATGCGGGCATAGATGCCGGGCGCCTCGGGGTGGCTGTCGATGGCGGCGAGATAGACCTCGGTCAGCTCGCGCGCGTCGATGGCGCCGTCGCCGATCCCGCGGCCGAGCTCGGCCGCCGTCATCCAGAGCCAGGTCTCCGACATCGCTCTCCCCTTTTGCCGGCGAGCTTAGCCGAGCCGGGCGCGGCTGGACAATCGGCAAGCCGGGCGGATACTCGGGCAGGGAAGGGGACCGGGCGATGGCGAAGGATTGCGACGTTCTGATCGTCGGCGGCGGGCTGAACGGCCCGGTGCTGGCGCTGGCGCTCGCCCAGGGCGGGATCTCCAGCCTGGTGCTCGACGCGCGCCCGGCCGAGGTCCGCGCCGACCCGGAGTTCGACGGCCGCGCCTATGCGCTGGCGCTCGCCTCGCGGCGGATGCTCGAGGCGCTCGGGCTCTGGCCGGGGATCGCGCCCAAGGCGCAGGCGATCAGCGAGATCAGGATCAGCCAGGGCCGCGCCGGCGAGGGCGCCGGGCGCTTCTGGCTCCACTTCGATGGCAACGAGATCGACGAGGGCCCGATGGGCCACATCGTCGAGGACCGCTTCCTGCGCGCCGCCATCGCCGCCGCCGTCGAGGCGGAGCCGCTGGTCGGGACGCGGAACGGCGTCGCCGTCGTCGGCCAGGCGACCGGGTCCGGCCGCGCCAACGTGACGCTCGCCGACGGCGCCGAGCTGTCCGGCGCGCTCCTCGTCGCCTGCGACGGGCGCGACAGCCAGGTGGCGCGGCGGGCGGGGATCGCCCGGCGCGGGCGCGGCTACGGGCAGAGCTCGCTCGTCTGCGCCATCGAGCACGAACGGCCACACCGCGGCATCGCGCACCAGTTCTTCATGCCGGCGGGGCCGCTCGCCATCCTGCCGCTGCCCGGCAACCGCTCCTCGATCGTCTGGACCGAGACGACCGAGCGCGCCGCCGCCATCTCCCGCCTCGACGCGGCCGGCTACCTCGCCGAGCTCCGCCCGCGCTTCGGCGACTTCCTCGGCGAGATCGGCCTCGCCGGGGGGCGCTACAGCTATCCTCTCGCCCTCTCGCTCGCCGAGCGGCTGACCGACGCGCGGCTGGCGCTCGTCGGCGACGCCGCCCACGGCATCCACCCGCTGGCCGGGCAGGGGCTCAACCTCGGGCTGCGCGACGTGGCCACGCTGGCCGAGGTGCTGGTGACGGCGCACCGGCGGGGCGAGGACATCGGCGCGGCGGACGTGCTCGCCCGCTACGCCCGCTGGCGGCGCTTCGACATCACCGCCATGGCGGCGATGACCGACGGACTGAACCGGCTCTTCTCCAACGACAACCCGCTCTTGCGCCTCGGCCGCGGCCTCGGCCTCGCCGCCGTCGCCCGCCTGCCCGCCCTCCGCCGCACGCTGATCGCCGAGGCCGCCGGCGCCACCGGCGACCTGCCGGTCCTCCTCCGCGGCCGCCCGCTCTGAGGGCAGGACCGCCTACGAAGGTCGCCGAGGACGCCGGTAGGGGCTTGCCGGCCCGGCCCATGTGCATGACGATGGCCGCCACAAGGGATCGTCACGCAAGCGCGCCGCCAGAAGCCGCCCGTGCGCCGATGGAAGGGAGAACCCGATGACCGTGAAGCCGACCCTCATCGCCGCCGCCGCCCTCGCGGCGGCCCTCGGCACGCCCGCGCTGGCGCAGACCGAGATCAGCTGGTGGCACGCCATGACCGGCGCCAACGCCGAGGTGGTGCAGAAGATCTCCGACGACTTCAACGCCAGCCAGTCCGACTACAAGGTGCTGCCGGTCTTCAAGGGTACCTATCCCGAGACGCTGAACGCCGGCATCGCCGCATTCCGCGCCGGCCAGGCCCCCGACATCATCCAGGTCTTCGACGTCGGCACCGGCGTGATGATGGCCGCCCAGGGGGCGATCAAGCCGGTCGCCGAGATCCTGCCCGACTTCGACAAGAGCCAGTACCTGCCCGGCATCGTCGCCTACTATTCGACGCCCGACGGCACCATGCTCTCCTTCCCCTACAACTCCTCCTCGCCGATCCTCTACTACAACAAGGACATCTTCGAGAAGGCCGGCCTGGACGTCGACAACCCGCCGAAGACCTGGAGCGAGGTCTTCGAGGCGGCGAAGCAGATCAGGGAATCGGGCGCCGCCCCCTGCGGCTTCACCTCGACCTGGCTGACCTGGATCCACCTCGAGAATTTCGCCGCCTGGAACGACGTGCCCTACGGCACGAACGAGAACGGCCTCGCCGGCTCCGACGTCGAGCTCGGGATCAACGCGCCGATCTTCGTCGACCACTTCCAGGCCATCGCCGACCTCGCCAGGGACGGCACCTTCAAGTACGGCGGCCGCACCTCCGAGGCGAAGCAGATCTTCCTCGCCGGCGAGTGCGGCATCTTCACCGAGAGCTCGGGCGGCCTCGGCGACATCGTGAAGTCGGGCATGAACTACGGCATCGGCCAGCTGCCCTACGACAGCGCCGCCCCGAACGCGCCGCAGAACACCATCCCCGGCGGCGCGAGCCTCTGGGTCTTCGGCGGCAAGCCCGACGCGACCTACGCCGGCATCGCCGCCTTCTTCGAATATCTCTCGCAGACGGAGGTGCAGCAGTATCTGCACGAGACCTCGGGCTACCTGCCGGTGACCCTCGCCGCCTACGAGGCGACGAAGGCCTCGGGCTTCTACGACGACAACCCCGGCCGCGAGACGCCGATCCTGCAGATGATGGGCAAGGCCCCGACCGAGAACTCCAAGGGCGTCCGCCTCGTCAACCTCCCACAGGTGCGCGACATCCAGAACGAGGAATTCGAGAAGATGCTCGCCGGTGAGCAGGACGCGCAGCAGGCGCTCGACAGCGCGGTGAAGCGCGCCGACGAGGCGATCCGGCAGGCGCTAGGCAACTGACGGCCGGCCCGTGCCCCGCGTACCGCGCCCGCACCGTCTCCCCGCCGCACCGGTGCGGCGGGGAGACGGTGGGGGGGCGAGCCGGAACGGCGCGTCCCTCCCCGAGGATTTCATACTGGCTTGAAACCCTATCGAGCAGACGAGGGGCCCCGCCAACAGGCGGGGAGAACGACTGACTCAAGCGGCCGCTTGCGGCCGCTTTCCGCCGGAGGGAGGCCGCAAAGGCGGCCGACCGCCAAGCGCCGGCCGAGCGGGAGCCCCTTGCGGGCTCCCCGAGGCCGGCGCTCCCCCCGTCCACGGTCAGCCGAAGGCGTCCGGCTCCGACGCCTTCCGCCGCGCGACGTAGTCCTGGAGCGCCTCGACGACACCGGCATCGATCGCCGGCGGCTCGTAGTCGGCGAGCATCCTGCGCACCCGCGTATTGGCCAGCCTCATCGAATCGGGCTCTCCCGCCTCGGCCCAGGTCTCGAACGGCCGGTAGTCGAACACCTGGCTGCGCCAGAAGGCGTCCTTGAAGTTCGCCTGGGTGTGGGCGCAGCCGAGGAAATGCCCGCCCGGCCCCACCTCGCGGATCGCGTCCATCGCCTGGCCGTTCTCCGAGAGGTCGATCCCCTCGGCCAGCGAATGCAGCACGCCGAGCTGGTCGGCATCGAGCACGAACTTCTCGTAGCCGGAGACGAGCCCGCCCTCGAGCCAGCCGCAGGCGTGCAGCATGAAGTTGACGCCGCCGACGAGCGCCGCCTGCAGCGTGTTGGCGCTCTCGTAGGCCGCCTGCGCGTCGGGCAGCTTCGAGCCGCAGAGGGCTCCGCCCGAGCGGAACGGCAGGTTCAGCCGCCGGGCCAGCTGCCCCGCCCCCCAGAGGATCTTCGAGGCCTCGGGCGTGCCGAAGGTCGGCGCCCCCGAGTTCATGTCGATCGACGTGACGAAGGCGCCGAAGATCACCGGGCAGCCGGGGTTCACCAGCTGCGCATAGGCGATCCCCGCCATCGCCTCCGCCAGGAGCTGGGTCAGCGTGCCCGCCACGCTAACCGGCGCCATCGCGCCGCCTACGATGAAGGGCGAGACGAGCACCGCCTGCCCGGCGCGGGCATAGACCTCGAGCGAGCCCATCATCACCGAATCGAAGGTGAGCGGCGAGTTGATGTTGATGAGGCTCGTCATGTAGCAGTTCGGGCCGACGTTCTCCGCCCCGAAGAGGACGCGGCACATCTCGACCGAATCGGCCGCCCGCGCCGCCTCGGTGACGCTGCCCATGAACGGCTTGTCCGACAGCGTCATGTGCGCGAGCAGCATGTCGAGGTGCCGCTTGTTGACCGCGATGTCGGTCGGCTCGCAGACCGTGCCGCCGGAATGGTGCAGCCAGGGCGAGACATAGGCGAGCTTCACGAAGTTGCGGAAATCCTCGATCGTCGCATAGCGCCGCCCCCTCTCCATGTCGCGCACGAAGGGCGGCCCGTAGACCGGCGCCAGCACGAGGTTCCTGCCACCGATCGTGACGTTGCGCTCCGGGTTGCGCGCGTGCTGCACATACTCCCGCGGCGCCGTCGCGCAGAGCCTGCGCGCCAGCCCCCGCGGCAGGTGCACGCGGTCGCCGCGCACGTCCGCCCCCGCGCCGCGCCAGAGCGCCAGCGCCGGCTCGTTGTCGGCGAAGCGGACGCCGGTCTCCTCGAGCACCGTCTCGGCGTTCGCCTCGATCAGCGCCAGCCCCTCCTCGTCGAGGATCTCGTAGTTCGGGATCCGCCGCCGGATGTAGGGCGCCGCCTCGACCCGGTGCGCGCTGCGCTCGGCCCGCCGCGCCGCCCCGCCCCCGCCCCGGCGCTGACGCCCGGCCGTCCCGGCCCCGGCTGTGGCTTCGCTCATGGCATGCTCCTCCCGAGAGATCCCGATCCCGCTTCTACCCCCCCGGCCGCGGCTCCGTCCGGCCGATTCCGCCGCCGCAGCGTCCGCCGACGACACCCCGCCCGGCCGGGCCGCGCCTTCGCTTGCCTATCGGCCGGCCGCGCCCTATTCGGAGGCATGTCGAACGCCCCCGATCACCAGCGCCTGCTCATCGTCGATTTCGGCAGCCAGGTCACCCAGCTGATCGCCCGCCGCCTGCGCGAGGCGCACATCTACTGCGAGATCCATCCCTACCAGAAGGTCGACGCCGCCTTCCTCGCCGCCTTCCGTCCGCAGGCCGTCATCCTCTCGGGCGGCCCGGCCAGCGTCACCGACCCGGACAGCCCGCGCGCGGCGCCCGGGATCTTCACCCTCGGCGTCCCCGTCCTCGGCATCTGCTACGGCCAGCAGACGATGATGGCCCAGCTCGGCGGCCGTGTCGAAGCCGGCCACGCCGCCGAGTTCGGCCGCGCCTTCGTCACCCCCACCGACACCCGCGACCCGCTCTTCGCCGGCCTCTTCGAGACCGGCCGCGAGGAGGTCTGGATGAGCCACGGCGACCGCGTCACCGCGCTCGCCCCCGGCTTCTCCGTCATCGGCACCTCCCCCGGCGCTCCCTTCGCCATCACCGCCGACCCCGCGCGCCACTTCTACGCCGTCCAGTTCCATCCCGAGGTGCACCACACCCCGAACGGCAAGACGATCCTGAAGAACTTCACCGACCTCGCGGGCTTCACCGGCGACTGGACCATGGCCGCCTACAAGGACCAGGCGATCGCGGCGATCCGTGCCCAGGTCGGCAAGGGCCGGGTCATCTGCGGCCTCTCGGGCGGGGTCGATTCCTCCGTCGCCGCCGTCCTCATCCACGAGGCGATCGCCGAGCAGCTCACCTGCGTCTTTGTCGACACCGGCCTGATGCGGAAGGGCGAGGCGGAGGAGGTCGTCAGCCTGTTCCGCGACCACTACAACATCCCGCTCGTGCATGCCGACGAGAGCGAGCGGTTCCTCACCGCCCTCGAAGGCGTCGAGGACCCGGAGACGAAGCGCAAGACCATCGGGCGCCTGTTCATCGAGGTCTTCGAGCAGCACGCGAAGGAGGCTGGCAACGCCGAGTTCCTCGCCCAGGGCACCCTCTATCCCGACGTCATCGAGAGCGTGAGCTTCTCGGGCGGCCCCTCGGTCACCATCAAGAGCCACCACAACGTCGGCGGCCTCCCCGAGCGGATGCACCTCCGCCTGGTCGAGCCCCTGCGCGAGCTCTTCAAGGACGAGGTGCGCGCCCTCGGCCGCGAGCTCGGCCTGCCGGAGAGCTTCGTCGGCCGCCACCCCTTCCCCGGCCCCGGCCTCGCCATCCGCTGCCCGGGCGCCGTCACCCGCGAGAAGCTCGCCATCCTGCGCGAGGCCGATGCGGTCTATCTCGACCAGATTCGCCGCCACGGCCTCTACGACGCCATCTGGCAGGCCTTCGCCGTGCTGCTGCCGGTGCGCACCGTGGGCGTCATGGGCGACGGGCGGACCTACGATCATGTCTGCGCGCTCCGCGGCGTCACGTCAGTAGACGGGATGACCGCCGACTATTACCCTTTCAGCCACGAATTCCTGTCCGAGACAGCGACGAGAATTATCAACGAGGTCAAGGGGATCAACCGAGTTACCTACGACATCACCTCCAAGCCGCCCGGCACCATCGAGTGGGAATGATTCCGCACCGGTGGCACCACTCCTGAGGAGAACCAGCATGACCGACAAGTTCGATCCAGCCAATCCGTCGACCATGAGCACCGGAGCCCCGGTGCCGAGCGACCGCAACTCGCTGACCGTCGGGCCCGACGGCCCCGTCCTTCTGCACGACGTGCACTTCCTCGAGCAGATGGCTCACTTCAACCGCGAGAAGGTCCCCGAGCGACAGCCGCACGCCAAGGGCGCCGGCGCCTTCGGCGTCCTGAAGGTGACGCACGACGTCTCCGCCTACACCCGCGCCGCGCTCTTCCAGTCCGGCGCCGAGACCCCCATGCTCGCCCGCTTCTCGACCGTCGCCGGCGAGATGGGCAGCCCCGACACCTGGCGCGACGTCCGCGGCTTCTCGCTCAAGTTCTACACCAGCGAGGGCAACTACGACCTCGTCGGGAACAACACGCCGATCTTCTTCGTGCGCGACCCGATGAAGTTCCCCCACTTCATCCGCAGCCAGAAGCGGCTCCCCGATTCCGGCCTGCGCGACAACCACATGCAGTGGGACTTCTGGACCAACAACCCCGAGACGGCGCACCAGGTCACCTACCTCATGGGCCCCCGCGGCCTGCCGCGCACCTGGCGCAACATGAACGGCTACGGCTCGCACACCTACATGTGGGTCAACGCCGCCGGCGAACGCTTCTGGGTCAAGTACCACTTCCACACCCGCCAGGGCATGGAGTTCTTTTCCAACGAGGAGGCGAAGGCGATGGCCGGCTCCGACGCCGACTTCCACCGCCGCGACCTCTTCGACGCCATCGCCCGGGGCGACTTCCCGTCGTGGGATCTCTCGGTTCAGATCATGCCCTACGCCGAGGCGGCGACCTATCGCTTCAACCCGTTCGACCTGACCAAGACCTGGTCGCACGACGACTATCCGCTGGTTCCGGTCGGCACGATGACGCTGAACCGCAATCCGGCCAACTTCTTCGCCGAGATCGAGCAGGCGGCCTTCTCGCCGGGCAACACCGTGCCGGGCATCGGCCTCTCGCCGGACAAGATGCTGCTCGGCCGCGCCTTCGCCTACAACGACGCGCAGAGGAACCGCATCGGCGTCAACTTCAACCAGCTCCCGGTCAACCAGCCGCGGGTGCCGGTCAACAGCTACCAGTTCGACGGCCACATGGCCTACCGTCACTCCGGCGCCGCCCCGACCTATGCGCCGAACAGCGGCGGCCGGTCCTGGGCCGACGAGACCGGCCCGGTGGCCGACGGCTGGGAGGCCGACGGCGCGCTCGTCCGCAGCGCCTACACGCTGCACCCGGAGGACGACGACTTCGGCCAGCCGGGCACGCTGGTGCGCGAGGTCTTCAGCGCCGCCGAGCGCGCCGGCCTCGTCGAGACGGTGGCCGGCTCGCTGATCGGCGCCGTGCGCGAACCGGTGCTGAGCCGGGTCTTCGACTACTGGAAGAAGATCGACGCCGAGACCGGCCGCCGGATCGAGGAAACCGTCCGTGCCGGGGCGGCGCGCGAGCCCGTGGCCGGCATGAGCGAGGCCTGACGCGTCGGCCGGCCGGGCGACCGGCCGGCCATCCGATCCGACGGGGAAGAGCATGGGCGAGCCGCCGCCGGACAGCCGCTGCACCTGGGCCGGGACCGACCCGCTGATGCAGATCTATCACGACACCGAGTGGGGTGTGCCCGAGCGCGACGCGCGCGCGCTCTGGGAGAAGCTCGTCCTCGACGGCTTCCAGGCCGGCCTCGCCTGGATCACCGTGCTGCGCAAGCGCGAGACCATGCGCGCGGCCTTCGCCGGCTTCGACCCGGCGGCGGTCGCGCGCTTCGGCGAGGCAGACGTCGCCCGCCTGCTCGCCGACCCCGGCATCATCCGCTCCCGCGCCAAGATCGATGCCGCGATCGGCGGTGCCCGCATCTATTGCGACATGGCCGAGCGCGGCGAGGATTTCGCCGCCTGGGCCTGGTCCTTCACCGACGGACGGCCGCTCCGCGGCGACGGCCGGAGCGTGCCGGCGAGCACCGCCCTCTCGGAGACGATCTCGAAAGACCTCAAGCGCCGCGGCTTCAAGTTCGTCGGTCCGACCATCGTCTACGCCTGGATGCAGGCCGTCGGCATCGTCAACGACCACGCCGCCCACTGCTTCCGCCGCGAGGCGGTCTGACCCGGGGCCCCGGCGCCCGTGCCCGACCAGCTCCCCTTCCCTGGCTTCCGGCCCGCTCCTACCACCGACCGCTTCCTCCTCGCCATCCGCCCGGACGCCGAGGCCGCGACGCAGGCCGTCGCACTGGCGCGCGACGTCGCGCAGGAACACGGCCTCACCGGTCCACCCATCCCGTGCGAGCGCCTGCACGTCTCGCTCTTCGGCCTCGCCCCGGCGCGACCGCTGGCGAAGCTCGTAGCGGCCGCCGGGGCCGCGATCGACCCGCGCTGGCCGGCGTTCGACCTCGCCTTCGACCGGATGGCGAGCTTCGGCCGACGCAGCAACCGCCCCCTCGTCGTATTCGGCGACGACGGCTCGGGTGGCCTGCTGGACTTCGCCGAAGCGCTAGGCGACGCTCTGGAGGAGGCGGGACTGGCCCGGCCCCTGCCGCTCGCCTGGACCCCGCACATGACGCTCCTCTACGACCGCGTCCCGCTCCCCGAGCAGGCGATCGCCCCGATCGGCTGGCGCGTCCGCGAGATCGTGCTGCTGCGCAGCCTCGTCGGCCGGGGAAGGCATGTCCTCCTCGGCCGTTGGCCGCTGGCCGGCTGAGCGTCTCGCCGGATCGCGCTCGCGGGTCCGCGCGTTGCGGAGATGGAGAGGGAGGAACCTGCCATGCCCGAACAGAAGAGCCTCGCGCTCGACCCTGAGCCGCAGAGCCTCGAGGAGCTGAACCGCCTGATCGCCGCCGCCCCGCCGGTGGTCGAGGGCGGCACCCGCGCCGTCCTCGGCGAGGGGCCGGTCGGCGCGGCCATCGCCTTCGTCGGCGAGCAGCCGGGCGACCAGGAGGATCTGCAGGGCCGCCCCTTCGTCGGCCCGGCCGGGCAGATCTTCGACCGGGCGCTGGCCGAGGCCGGCATCAGGCGGGAGGACAGCTACGTCACCAACGCCGTCAAGCACTTCAAGTACGTCCAGCGCGGGAAGCGCCGGCTGCATCAGCGTCCGACCGCCGGCGAGGTGACGCACTACCGCTGGTGGCTGAAGCGGGAGCTCGACCTCGTCGGGCCGCGGGTCGTGGTGGCGCTCGGTGCCACGGCGGTCCTCGCGCTGGCCGGCAGGGCGCTGCCGATCAACGCCAACCGCGGGCCCGCGCGCTTCGACAACCGGCAGGGGTATATCACCGTGCATCCCTCGTACCTGCTCCGCATCCCGGCGGAGGCGGAGAAGCGGAAGGCCTTTCTCGCCTTCCGCCGCGACCTCGAGCGGATTCGCGCGCTGGCCGCCTGAGGGAAAGCGGCTTGCACCCGCGAGGCCGCCCGGCCAAGGTCTCGCCCGGGCGGCGGGGCCCGGGGCGGAGACGAGGGGCGAAGGCGGTGACGAGCTATCCCAACCACGGGCGCATCGAGGGGCCCATCGTCATCATCGGCTTCGGCTCGATCGGGCGCGGCACGCTGCCGCTGATCGAGCGGCACTTCACCTACGACCCGCATCAGGTCTACGTCATCGACCCGCTCGACGACCAGCGGACCTTCCTCGAGCAGCGGGGGGTGCACTTCATCCACCGGGCGGTGACGCCGGAGAACTACCGCGCGCTCCTCGGCCAGCTCTTTCCCGAGGGGCGGGGGTTCTGCGTGAACCTCTCGGTCGACACGAGCTCGCTCGAGCTGATGCGCTTCACGCGCGAGCTCGGCGTCCTCTACATCGACACCGTGGTCGAGCCGTGGAAGGGGCACTACTTCGACCTCTCGCTCGCCGACGCCGACCGCACCAACTACGCGCTGCGCGAGACGATGCGCAAGGAGAAGCGGGCGAACCCGGGCGGGCCGACGGCGGTCAGCTGCTCGGGGGCCAATCCGGGCATGGTCTCCTGGCTGCTCAAGGAGGCGCTGCTGCGGCTCGCGGCCGACCTCGGGCGCCCGGCGGAGGCGCCGAAGGACCGGCTCGGCTGGGCGCGGCTGATGCAGGGGCTGGGGGTCAAGGGGGTGCATATCGCCGAGCGCGACACCCAGGCCGGGCGCGACGCGAAGCCGATCGGCACCTTCGTCAACACCTGGTCGGCGGAGGGCTTCATCTCGGAGAGCTTCCAGCCGTCCGAGCTCGGCTGGGGCACGCACGAGCGCTGGTTCCCGCCCAACGGCCACCGCCAGGCGCAGGGCTGCAAGGCGGCGATCTATCTCGACACGCCCGGCATCCTCACCAAGGTGCACACCTGGACGCCGGCGGCGGGGCCGCAGTACGGCTATCTCGTCACCCACAACGAGGCGATCTCGATCGCCGACTATTTCACCATAGGCGAGGGGGACGCGCCGGAATACCGGCCGACCTGCCACTATGCCTACCATCCCTGCGACCAGGCCGTGCTCAGCCTGCACGAGATGCTCGGCTCGGGGCGGGTGCAGGAGACGCTGAAGATCCTCGACGAGAACGAGATCCTCTGGGGGGCGGACGATCTCGGGGTGCTCCTCTACGGGCACGAGCGGAACGCGCTCTGGTACGGCTCGCGGCTCTCGATCCAGGAGGCGCGCGGGCTCGCGCCGTTCCAGAACGCCACGGGGCTGCAGGTGACGAGCGCGGTCCTCGCCGGCATGGCCTGGGCGCTCGCCAATCCGAAGGCCGGCATCGTCGAGACCGAGGAGATGGACCATGCCTTCTGCCTCGGCGTGCAGCGGCCCTACCTCGGCCGGATCGAGGCGCACTATACCGACTGGACCCCGATCTCGACCCGCTGGCCGCAGTTCGCCGAGGAGATCGACG
>NZ_CALLYO010000608.1 GCF_937858865.1 uncultured Amaricoccus sp.
TCGAGACCTGCCCCGACCCGAGGTTGATCAGGCTCCCCGGGATGAAGAAGGGCGACACCCGCCGCGGCCCCTTCTCCTTCAGCGTGATCGCCGTGTCGGCGATCGTCGCCAGCCCGCCGATCCCCGAGCCGATGATGACCCCGGTGCGGAGCCGCTCGGCCTCCGCCTCCGGCTTCCAGTCGGCGTCGCGCAGCGCCTGCTCGGCGGCGGCCATGGCGAAGAGGATGAAGGTGTCGACCTTGCGCTGGTCCTTCGGCGCCACCCAGTCGTCGGGATTGAAGGTCCCGTCCGACCCGTCGCCATAGGGCACCTCGCAGGCGATGTCGCAGGGCAGGTGGCTCGCGTCGAACCGGGTGATCTTCCCCGCCCCGGACTGCCCGGCCACCAGCCGCGCCCAGGTCTCCTCCACCCCGCAAGCCAGCGGCGACACCATCCCCAGCCCGGTTATCACCACGCGCCGCATGCGCACCCCCTGTCCAAAGATCGCAACGGTTTACCGTGAAAGGCTGCCGCCGAACAAGCCCGGCGGCGTTTCGCCAAACGAAGGCGCCCGGCGGCGATCCGCCAAAACGAAGGCGGCGCCCGAAGGACGCCGCCTCGCGATCCGCCGCCTCGGGCCGCGCGGGCCTCAGGCGTTGGAATTCGCCTCGATGAACTTCACCGCGTCGCCGTAGGTCTGGATGGTCTCGGCGGCATCGTCGGGGATCTCGATGCCGAACTCCTCCTCGAAGGCCATCACGAGCTCGACCGTGTCGAGGCTGTCCGCGCCCAGATCGTCGATGAACGAAGCGGACTCCGTCACCTTGGCCTCGTCGACGCTCAGATGCTCGACCACGATCTTTTTGACGCGTTCTGCGATATCGCTCATGTCTTCTTCCTCGTTTAGGTCCGGTTCCGGCATCAGTGCCCGGCTGTTGGTTTCGCTCCGGCCGGGACCGGCCGATTGTTCTTTGTCACGCGGCCCGCCGGCACGCGGCTACTCCCCGAACGACTTTCGCGCGCTATAGCATAACCGCGACCCTTGGCAAATGCCAATGCGCCGGCCCGCCTCGGGCCGGCGCCGCCCCTCAGATCATCGCCATGCCGCCGTTGACGTGCAGCGTCTGCCCGGTGACATAGGCCGCCTCCTCCGAGGCGAGATAGACCGCCGCCGCGGCGATCTCCGCCGCCTCGCCCATGCGCCCGGCGGGGATCTGCGCATTGAGCCGCGCCTTCTGCTCGTCGTTCAGCGCCGCGGTCATCGCCGTCGCGATGAAGCCCGGCGCCACGCAGTTGACGGTGATCCCGCGGCTCGCCACCTCGGCCGCCAGGCTCTTCGACATGCCGATCACCCCGGCCTTGGCGGCGGCATAGTTGGCCTGCCCCGGGTTCCCGGTGACCCCCACGATCGAGCTCACGTTGACGATCCGCCCCCAGCGCGCCTTCATCATGCCGCGCAGCACCCCGCGCGACAGCCGCATCACGCTGGTCAGGTTCACCGCCAGCACCGCCTCCCAGTCGGCATCCGACATGCGCATGAAGAGCTGGTCGCGGGTGATCCCGGCGTTGTTGACCAGGATGTCCACCTGCCCGAGCGCCTCCGCCGCCCGCTTCGGCAGCGCCTCGACCGCCGCCGCGTCGGAGAGATCGCAGGGCAGAACGTGCGCCCGCTCGCCGAGCTCGCCCGCCAGCGCCTCGAGCGGGCCGACGCGCGTCCCCGACAGCGCCACCATCGCCCCCTGCCCGTGCAGCGCCCGTGCGATCGCCCCGCCAATCCCGCCCGAAGCGCCGGTCACCAGCGCCGCCTTGCCGCCCAGATCGAACATCACGCCTCTCCCGCCAGCGCCCGGACCTCGTCCGGCGTTCCCACCGTCTTCACCTCGATCTCCCGCGCGATGCGCCGGATCATCCCCGAGAGCGCCTTGCCGGCGCCGACCTCGACCGCCTCGCTCACCCCCTGCCCGGCCATCCAGAGCACGCTCTCCCGCCAGCGCACCCGCCCGGTCACCTGCTCGACCAGGAGCCGCCGGATCTCCTCCGGGTCGCGCACCGCCGCCGCCTTCACGTTGGCGACGAGCGGCACCCCCGGCACCCCGATCGCCACCCCGGCCAGCGCCTCGGCCATCCGCTCCGCCGCCGGCCGCATCAGCGCGCAGTGGAAGGGCGCGCTCACCGGCAAGAGCAGCGCCCGCTTCGCCCCCTTCGCCTTGGCGATCTCCACCGCCCGCTCCACCGCCGCCCGGCTGCCCGAGACCACCACCTGCGCCGGATCGTTGTCGTTCGCCGCCTCGCAGACCCCGCCGGCCGCCGCGAACTCGGCCGCCGCCTCCGCCGCCACCGCCTCGGCCGCCGCGAGGTCGAGCCCGAGCAGCGCCGCCATCGCCCCCTCGCCGACCGGCACCGCCTCCTGCATCGCCTGCCCGCGCAGCCGGAGCAGCCGCGCCGCATCGCCGAGCCCCAGCGCCCCGGCCGCACAGAGCGCGGAATATTCCCCGAGCGAATGCCCGGCGACGAAGGCGGCGGACCCCACCGCCACCCCCTCGGCCTCCAGCGCCCGCATCGCCGCGATCGAGGTCGCCATCAGCGCCGGCTGCGCGTTCCGCGTCAGCGTCAGCTCCGCCTGGTCCCCCTCCCAGACCAGCGCCGAGAGCTTCTCCCCCAGCGCCGCATCCACCTCCTCGAAGACCGCCCGCGCCGCCGGATAGGCCTCCGCCAGCTCACGGCCCATCCCTGTCGCCTGCGCCCCCTGCCCCGGAAACACGAACGCCCGCGTCATGCCCGCCCCTCCATGCAGCTCCCCTCCTGCTTAACGGCCCCGCCGCGCCCCCGTCCAGCTTCCGCGTCCAGCTTCCGCCGCGCCCCCGGACCCCGCGCCCCCTTTCCTATCGGGCAGTGCCGGGGGGGTCGAGGGGGGCCGGCGAGGGCCCCCCTCGGGCCGCCCCTCCCGCCGCCCGGGCTTCCGGGAGCAAGGGCGCGGACCGCCGGCCTCCGGGACCGAGCCCGCGCATGCGGGCGAACGGCGCTCAAAGCGCCGATTCCGACCGCCGGCTCTCTTCCGGCCTCGAGGCCACCCTCACGCGAAATCCGCCCGCAACCCGACCGGCTCTCGATCTCTCTCGCACGGCCAGGATTTTTTCCGTCATGCCTTACGAAACCCTAATTCCCGGATCTTATGTTGAGACACGGTTGGCGGGCCGGATGCTGGCCACTTTCTGGCCACTTTCCAGCCCCGGAAAGTCCGCCTTCTCCGGCCCCGGCGAACGCTCCTCTTGCATTCCGCGCAACGCCCTTTAAAAGGCCGCATCCCTCCAAGGATATTCACGCGCCGCCTCTCGTACGGACCCGGAGGGAACAGGGGTTCCGTTTTTGAAGCCGCGCCGAACGGGAACGACGGAATGGCTCTCTACGAGCACGTCTTCATCGCGCGTCAGGATCTCTCCAACGCGCAGGCGGAAGGGCTGATCGAGCACTTCGGCCAGGTCCTCAAGGACAACGGCGGCCAGGTGGTCGGCTCCGAATACTGGGGCCTCAAGACCATGGCCTACAAGATCAACAAGAACCGCAAGGGGCACTATGCCTTCGTGCGCTCCGACGCCCCCGCCCCGGCGGTGCAGGAGATGGAGCGGCTGATGCGCATCCACGAGGACGTCATGCGCGTGCTGACCGTGAAGGTCGACAAGCACGAGGAAGGCCCCTCGGCCGTGCTGCAGGCCCGCAGCCAGCGCGACGACCGCGGCGACCGTGGCGACCGCGGCCCGCGCCGCCCCCGCCGCGAAGACGAGAACTGAAGGAGCTAACCCATGGCACAGCGCCCCTTTTTCCGCCGCCGCAAGTCCTGCCCCTTCTCCGGCGCCAACGCGCCGACGATCGACTACAAGGACGTGAAGCTCCTGCAGCGCTACATCTCCGAGCGCGGCAAGATCGTGCCCTCGCGCATCACCGCCGTCTCGGCCAAGAAGCAGCGCGAGCTCGCCCGCGCCATCAAGCGGGCCCGCTTCGTCGCGCTCCTGCCCTACGCCGTCAGGTAAGGAGGCACAGCATGCAAGTCGTTCTTCTCGAGCGCGTCGCCAAGCTCGGCCAGATGGGCGAGGTCGTCGACGTGCGCAACGGCTACGCCCGCAACTTCCTGCTGCCGCAGGGCAAGGCGCTGCGCGCCACCGAGGCCAACCTCAAGCGGTTCGAGACCGACCGCGCCCAGCTCGAGGCGCGCAACCTCGAGGCCCGCAAGGAGGCCGAGCACGTGGCCGCCAGGCTCGACGGCCAGGCCTTCGTGGTGATTCGCTCCGCCTCCGACGGCGGCGCCCTCTACGGCTCGGTCACCACCCGCGACATCGCCGACGCCGCGACCGCCGGCGGCTTCAGCCTCGACCGCCGCCAGGTCGTCCTCGATCACCCGATCAAGGACCTCGGCCTGCACCCGGTCAGCGTCACCCTCCACCCGGAGGTCGCCGCGACGATCACGATCAACGTCGCGCGCAGCCAGGACGAGGCCGAGCTGCAGGCTTCCGGCAAGACCATCCAGGAGCTCCAGGCCGAGGCCGACGCCGCGGCCGAGTTCGACATCCAGGAGCTCTTCGACGACATCGGCGGCGCCGCCGCCGGCGACGAGCCGCGCCTCCCGCGCGAGGAGTGAGCCTCCCCCGCGGCGCCGGGCGACCGGCGCCGCAGCCTCGCATCGACGGCCCTCGCATCAACGGCCCTCTCATCGACGGGCCTCACATCGAGACGTGCGGCCGCCCCGCGAGCCGCCGGCGCTCCATCCGCCAGGTGACGAAGGCGAGCACCGCCCACGACCCGTGGAAGAGGAGCCCGCTCAGCACGACGAGGCCGCCCGGCAGCGGCCCGATCGAGGCCCTGGCGAAGAAGGTCGCGAGATCGCCGGCCGGAACCGGGTGGATCGCGAGCTTGCCGAAGTAGGCGACCGCCTGGATCAGCAGGATATAGGCATAGTTCGAGCGCAGCCGCCGCCCGATCGCCCGCCAGTAGCTCACGTGGAAGTTCGGCCGCTCGTAGTCGTCGGCGAGCAGCGTGTTCCACCGCCCGTCGAGCGACACGTTCTCGCCGCGCAGCATCGGCCCGTAGACGTCGCGCTCCATCAGCCGGCAGCGCGCCCGCCAGACGCTGAAGTAGCGGTAGCGCCGCGACTCGAGCAGCAGGAAGACGACCACCAAGAGCCCCACCAGAATGAGCGGCAGCGGCGAGGCGTAGGGCCCGCTGAAGGTCAGCGACATGGCGAGCCCGGTCGTCACCACCGCCCAGTTCGTCGTCTGGTCGAGCCGCGTCCGCCACACCGTCGAGCGATAGACCTCGCCGCGGTAGAGATGCGCGAGCGCGCCCATCTCCGCGCTGTCGAACCTCGTCTTGCCCGGCAGCGGGGCGGCTGCGGCCACATCGTCCATGCGCGTTCCCTCAGGAATGACGGTCTTTTCCGTCACTATGCCACCGGACCGCGACATGAGCCAGCCATGGCGCGCGCCCGCGCGCCGGGGCAAAAGGTTCCCCGCTATCCTAGTTATCCACAGGCAGAAGGCAGGCGCGCCCGCCGCGGGCCGGGGCTATAAGGCTGGCCTGAGGGAGATTCTCATGGCCGACGGAAACGCCCCGGCGCTCGACGCCCACCAGGGCCTGCCCCACAACATCGAGGCCGAGCAGGCCCTCCTCGGCGCGCTCCTCGTCAACAACGACGTCTACGACCGCGTCGCCTCGATCGTGCAGCCGGCGCACTTCTTCGACCCGGTCCACGCCCGCATCTTCGAGGTCGCCGCCGAGCGCATCCGCAAGAACGCCCTCGCCACCCCCGTCACCATCAAGGCCTTCTTCGAGGAGGACGCCGGCCTCGCCGAGCTCGGCGGCCCGGCCTACCTCGTCCGCCTCGCCGGCTCGGCCCTCTCGCTCTTCGCCGTCCGCGACTATGCCCAGCACATCTACGACCTCGCCATCCGCCGCGAGCTCATCGTCCTCGGCCAGGGCATCGCCGAGAAGGCCGCCCGCATCGAGCTCGAGAGCGAGGCCAAGGACCAGATCGTCGAGGCGGAACAGGCGCTCTACCAGCTCGGCGAGCAGGGCAAGGTCGACCGCGGCTTCCAGACCTTCCGCCGCGCCGTCATCGACGCCGTCAAGGTGGCGAACGCCGCCTACGAGCGCGAGGGCGGCCTCGCCGGCCTCTCCACCGGCCTCATCGACCTCGACAAGCGCCTCGGCGGCCTGCACCCCTCCGACCTGCTGATCCTCGCCGGCCGCCCCTCCATGGGCAAGACCTCGCTGGCGACGAACATCGCCTTCAACATCGCCAAGGCCTACAGGAAGGGCACCCGCCCCGACGGCAGCGAAGGCGCCGTCGAAGGCGGCGTCGTCGGCTTCTTCTCGCTCGAGATGTCGTCGGAACAGCTCGCCGCCCGCATCCTCTCCGAGGCCAGCCGCGTCCCCTCGCACCAGATCCGCCACGGCGACATGACCGAGGAGGAGATGCGCCGCTTCATCGAGGCCGCCAAGGCCTTGGAGAACTGCCCCCTCTTCATCGACGACACCCCCGCGCTCCCCATCTCCACCATCGCCGCCCGCGCCCGCCGCCTGAAGCGCCAGCACGGCCTCGACCTCCTCGTCATCGACTACCTCCAGCTCGCCCGCCCCGCCTCCTCGCGCAGCGAGGGCCGCGTCCAGGAAGTCTCCGAGATCACCCAGGGCCTCAAGGCCATCGCCAAGGAGCTCAACATCCCCGTCGTCGCCCTCTCCCAGCTCTCCCGCCAGGTCGAGAGCCGCGAGGACAAGCGCCCCCAGCTCTCCGACCTGCGCGAGTCCGGCTCCATCGAGCAGGACGCCGACGTCGTCATGTTCGTCTTCCGCGAGGAATACTACCGCGAGCGCGAGAAGCCGGGCGACCACGACATCGAGGCGATGGTGAAGTGGAAGGACGCCATGAGCGCGCTGCACGGCAAGGCCGAGGTCATCATCGGCAAGCAGCGCCACGGCCCGATCGGCACGGTCGAGCTCGCCTTCGAGGGCGAGTTCACCCGCTTCTCCAACCTCATCCAGCCCTACCAGTCCGGCGCCGACGACTTCCACTGACCCGCGCCTTCGCGGCCTTTCCGCCTCAGCCACTTCGATCGGGATGCCCGAAGGACCCGGTCCGTGCTATCCTCGCCGCCGCGGGTATAGAGGGATCGGGGGACATGCCTGCGCAGACCGTCGATCAGGTGGCGCTCACGCTCGGCAAGCTCCGCAAGGCGCGGGCGGAAGCGGTGTCGCTCTTCGACCGGATCGCCGCCGAGAACGACCAGGCGGCCGCCCGCGCCAGGCGCGTCTCGAGCAACGTCGACACCGCCGCCTTCCTCGCCGGCATGTTCGCGTCGCTCGGCAGCCTGGCGGTCGACGCCCACAAGGGCCTCAAGCTGTCCGGGGAGGCGCTCGAGCGCCACAACAAGGCGGTGCTGAGCCAGGTCGCCAGGGACAAGTCGATCCGCGACGGCACGCTCCTCGCCAACACCCTGCTCGACGACGTCTCGCAGGGCTCGGCCCTCCTCTTCGGCAAGGCGATGCTCAAGGCCTGGAACGACATGCAGTCCCCCTCCTTCTGGGCCGGCATGTACACCGAGGTCGTCTCGAACGGCCGCCGCACCTGGGACCCGGTCCGCTGGGCGAGCTTCGTCGAGAACGGCCGCCAGCGCGCCAGCGGCAACATCGCCGCGACCCGCGCCCGGACCCTCGCCAACATCGACCGGAAGATCCGCCGCTACGAGGCGATCCTCGCCCAGATGAAGCGCCCCGCCCCGGCCGGCCTCTCGCCCCGCTGACCCCGGCCGCGGCCGCCCGGTCAGGCCAGGAGCAGCGTCGCCAGCCCGAGGAAGGCGAAGAAGCCGAAGACGTCCGTCGTCGTGGTGACGAAGGTCGCCGAGGCGAGCGCGGGGTCGACCCCGAGCTTCTCCAGCCCGATCGGCACCAGCGCCCCGGCGAAGCCCGCCACCACCATGTTCCCCACCATCGCCACCGCGATCACCGCGCCGAGCCGCACGTCCTGGAAGAAGAGCCCGGCGATCAGCCCGATCAGGCAGGCGAAGGCGATGCCGTTGCAGAAGCCGACCAGCACCTCGCGCCGCACGAACCGCCCGACGTTCGAGGACCCGAGGCTGCGCGTCGCGATCGCCCGCACCGTCACCGTCAGCGCCTGCGTTCCTGCGTTCCCCCCCATCGACGCCACGATCGGCATCAGCACGGCGAGCGCCACGAAGGCGCGGATGGTGTCGGTGAACTGCGAGATCACCGTCGCCGAGACGATCGCCGTCCCGAGGTTGATCGCCAGCCACACGAAGCGGGCGCGGGCGATCGCGAAGACCCCGTCCGACAGCTCCTCGTCGCCGACGCCCGCGAGGCGCAGGATGTCCTCCTCCGCCTCCTCGTCCAGCGCCTCCATCGCGTCGTCGATGGTGATGACCCCGACCAGCCGCCCGTCGGCGTCGACGACCGGCGCCGAGGTCAGATGGTACTTGTTGAAGAGATAGGCCACGTCCTCCTGCGGCTGGTCGGCGCGGATGGTGCGGAAGTCCTCGTCCATCAGCTCCTTGAGCCGCACCTTGCGCCCGGCCCCCATCAGCCGGCCCAGCGCCACCATGCCGACCGGATGCATGTGCGGATCGACGATGATGATGTCGTAGAAGCTTTCCGGCAGCCACTCCTCCGCCCGCATGAAGTCGATGGCGTCGCCCACCGTCCAGTGCTCGGGCGCCACCACCACCTCGCGCTGCATCAGCCGCCCGGCCGAATCCTCGCCGTACTTGAGCGACTGCTCGACCGCCGCCCGGTCCGCCTCGTCGAGCGCGCGCAGGATCCGCTCCTGCTCCGGCGCCTCCATGTCCTCGGCGAGATAGACGACGTCGTCGGTCTCGAGGTCCTGCACCGCCGCCGCCAGCACGTCGTCCGACAGCGCCGCGACCACCTCGTCGCGCACCCCCTCCTCGAGCTCGGACAGCACCGCCCCGTCGAGCGCCTTGCCCCAGACCCTGACCAGCGCCTCGCGCTCGGGCTTGCTGATCTGCTCGAGCAGGTCGGCGATGTCGGCCTCGTGCAGCGGCTCGAGCGCCGCCACCAGCCCGTCGTGGTCGCCGGCCTCGACGGCGCCGAGCACCGCCTCGACGAACTCCGGCGTCAGCACCTCGTCCTGCGCCGGCGCCGCCTCGGCCGTCTCCTGCCTGATGTCGCTCAACGGACGCCCTCCTGCCGGCCGGACAGATCTCGGGGCGACCTATACACAACCGCGGCCGGGTGGAAACCGGCCCGCGGCAGGGCGGAACGCGAACTTCTCGCGACGGCCGCGGTGCGGGGGCCCGCCCGCCCCGCGGCCCCGCCTCAGATGTTCCCCTTCGCCAGCTCCGAGGCGATGTGGTCGGCCTGCCGGATCGCCAGCGCCACGATGGTCAGCGTCGGATTCTCCGCCGCCCCGCTGGTGAACTGGCTCCCGTCCGAGACGAAGAGGTTCGGCACGTCATGGCTCTGCCCGTGCGCGTTCACCACCCCGTCCCGCGGGTTCTCGCTCATCCGGTTGGTGCCGAGATTGTGCGTCGAGGGATAGGGCGGCGTCGGGAAGACCCGCGTCGCCCCCACCGCCCGATAGAGCGCCTCCCCGCGCCCGTAGGCGTGGTTGCGCATCGCCACGTCGTTCGGATGATCGTCGAAGTTGACGTTCGGCACCGGCATGCCGAAGTCGTCCTTGACCTCCGTGTTCAGCGTCACCCGGTTCGTCTCCTGCGGCATGTCCTCGCCGACGATCCACAGCCCGGCCATGTTCTCGTAGCCGTCGAGCGCCGAGGTGAACTCCCGCCCCCAGGCGCCCGGATCGAGGAAGGCCGCCATGAACGGCAGCCCGAGCGACAGCGTCTCGAACTCGTAGCCCCCGACGAACCCCCGGCTCGGATCGTGCCTCGCCTCGTCCTGCACGATCCCCGCCATCGTCGTCCCGCGCCACATCCGCACCGGCTCGGGGAAGACCGCATAGACCGACCCGGTCGTGTGCCGCATGTAGTTGCGCCCCACCTGCCCCGACGAATTGGCCAGCCCGTCCGGGAACATGCTCGACGCCGAGTTGAGCAGGAGCCGCGGGCTCTCGATCGAGTTCCCCGCCACGCAGACGACCTTCGCCGCCTGGAACTGCTCGACGCCGTCCCGGTCCGCATAGACGACGCCGGTGACCCGCCCGTCGTCGCCATGCTCGATCCGGAGCACGTGGCAGCGGTCGCGCACCTCGAGGTTGCCGGTCGCCTCGCCGCGCGGGATGTCGGTATAGGCCGACGACCATTTGGCGCCCCACTTGCACCCCTGGAAGCAGAAGCCGGTCTGCTGGCAGGGCATCCGCTCGTCGTAGTCGATCGAGTTGATCGCCATCCGCCCGGTCGAGACCTCCTTGTAGCCGAGCGCCTTCGCGCCAGCCTCCAGCACCTTGTAGTTGTTGTTCCCCGGCAGCCCCGGCCGGTCGCCCGTCCGCGTCACCCCGAGCTTCGCCTCGGCCTTCTCGTACCAGGGCGCCATCTCCGCCCCGTCGATCGGCCAGTCGAGAAGGTTCGCCCCCGGCACGTTCCCGTAGGTCGTGCGCGCCTTCCACTCGTGCTCCTGGAAGCGCAGGCTCGCCCCGGCCCAGTGGATCGAGGTCCCGCCCACCGCCTTCACGATCCAGGCCGGCAGGCCGGAGAAGTCCTTCGCCACCCGCCAGTCGCCGCTCGTCGTGCGCGGCTCGAGCCAGGCCAGCTGCCCGAAGCTCTCCCACTCGTCGTTGACATAGTCCTCGGGCAGGTAGCGCCCGCCCGCCTCCAGCGCGACGACGGAGACGCCCTTCTGCGCCAGCTCGTTCGCCAGCACGCCGCCGCCGGCGCCGGTGCCGATCACCACGACGACGCTGTCGTCCTTGAGGTCGAAAGGTGCAGCCATGATCCTATCCCCCTCAGAGCCACGCGATGTCGTCGAAGCCGCGCTTGATGTAGCCGCCCTTCGAATAGCTCTCGCCCTCGTAGCCGAAGAGCGGCCAGACCTCCTTCTGGTTGTAGAGCCCGGTCACCAGCCCGCCGCGCACCTTCTGGAAGAAGGGCGAGGCCTCCATGCCGCGCAGAATCGCCACCCGGTCCGCCTCCCACGGCACCGCCGCATAGGCGGCATACCCCGCCCCCGCCGCCGCCGCATCGAGCGCCGCGATCCCCGCCTCGACCGCCTCCGCCTCCTCGGCGGCGTCATAGCCCTTCACCGCGGCCGCGTAATACTCGTCGCCCAGCCGGTCGTGCGGATAGATGTCGCGCGCCATCAGGATCAGCGTCGCCATCGTCTCCGGCTTCAGCACCGTCACCTCGAGCGCCCAGGCGGCATCCGGCGCGCAGATGAAGTTGGCGCCGACCGTCACCGTGGCGACGGTCGCCACCGCGTGCGAGAGCAGCGCGCGGCGGGTGAGCCCGCGCGTCCTCGGATGGCTGGTCATCTTGTTATTCCTCCCGTTTGCTTGCATTTCGCTGGCCCGGGCGATCGTCAGCGGAAGCGTCCGCCCCGCTCGATCACCTCGATCTGGTAGCCGTCCGGGTCGGCGACGAAGAAGAAGCGCGCCACCCGCCGGCCGTCGTTCTGGAAGTCGACGAGCTTGCGCGGCGCGAACCCCGCCTCCGCCATCCGGGCGTGCTCGCCGTCGAGATCGTCGACGACGAAGGCGATGTGCCCGTAGCCGTCGCCGAGCTCATAGGGCTCGGTCCGCCCCTTGTTGATGGTGAGCTCGACCTCGAAGTCGGCCTCGGCGTTCCTGAGGTAGACGAGCGTGAAGCTCTCGAACTCGATCCGGTCCGAGACCGCGAGCCCGAAGGCGCGCGAGTAGAAATCCACCGACCGCGCCTCGTCGAGCACGCGGACCATCGAGTGCACGGCCTTGGCCAACCGCCCGTCCTCCCTCTCGCGCGGCCCGCCCCGGCCGCAGCGGAAGGATGGCAAGGGCCGCCGCCCGGCGGGTAGTATTCCCTTACTACGCCCCGCTCACTCGGCCGCGAGCGCGAGCGGCACCTGCCGCTCCAGCCAGACGAGGCAGGTGCAGCGCAGGATCGAGCTGAAGTTCGGCGCCTCGCCGTGCAGCAGCAGCACCTCCTCGTGCAGCCTCGAGATGAAGGCCGGCGTCGACAGATCCTCCCCGGCGGCGATCTGGTCGAGGATCGCCCAGAAGGCGGCCTCGAGGCGGACGCTGGTGCTCTGCCCGTTCAGGCGAAGGTGGCGGGTCTCCGGCCGGTAGCGGCCCGGATCCTGCCCGGCATAGATGCGGCACATGGGGCTTCCTCCGTTTGTCTTTCCCGACAGTCTCGCCCGTGGCCGCCGCAAGCGCAACGCCCTGGCCGCCGCAGGCGCCGGCGCGGCGCCGTCCCGACCGGCCTTGGCGCGCGGCGAACGCGCCTCTACAAGGAAGCCGCCCAGACCCGGACCCCGCATGCTCCCGCTCCGCCTCGCCTACGGCTTTCTCGTCTCGATCGGCCGCTCGACGCTCGGGCTGCTCGGCGCCGCCGGGCGGCTCACCATCTTCGCGCTCCACGCCGTCTCCCAGCTCGTCCGCCCGCCCTTCTACCCGGGCGAGCTCGGCCGCCAGCTGCTGCGCATCGGCTATTTCTCCCTGCCGGTCGTCGGCCTCACCACCCTCTTCACCGGCGCCGCGCTGGCGCTGCAGATCTGGTCCGGCGGCGACCGCTTCAACGCCGGCTCGGTCGTCCCCTCGATCGTCGCCATCGGCATCGTGCGCGAGCTCGGGCCCGTCCTCGCCGGCCTCATGGTCGCCGGCCGCGTCTCCTCCTCGATCGCCGCCGAGCTCGGCACCATGCGCGTCACCGAGCAGATCGACGCCCTCACCACCCTCTCCACCGACCCGATGAAGTACCTGGTGCTGCCGCGCCTGCTGGCCGGCACGCTGGCGCTCCCGGCGCTCGTCGCGGTCGGCAACGCCATCGGCATCTTCGGCGGCTACCTCGTCGGCACCACCCGGCTCGGCTTCGACCCCGGATCCTACATCAAGAACACCATCGACTTCCTCACCGCCTCCGACGTCACGACGAGCCTGGTCAAGGCCACCGTCTTCGGCTTCCTCCTCGCCCTGATGGGCTGCTACAACGGCTACAATTCCGCCCGCGGCGCCCAGGGCGTCGGCGAGGCGACGACCAACGCCGTCGTCTCCGCCTCGATCCTCATACTCGCCGCCAACTACCTGCTCACCGAGGCCTTCTTCTGATGCGGGGCGGAGAGACGCTGCCCGTCCCCCGCATCGAGCTCCGCGACCTGCGCAAGTCCTTCGGGCCGAAACGGGTCCTCGCCGGCGTCTCGCTCAAGGTGATGCCGGGCGAGAGCCTCGTCATCATCGGCGGCTCCGGCAGCGGCAAGTCGGTGACGCTGAAGTGCATCCTCGGCATCGAGCGCCCCGACGCCGGCGAAATCCTCATCGACGGCCGCCCCTTCGCCGAGATCGACCGCCGCGCCTTCCTGCGCCACTTCGGCATGCTCTTCCAGGGCGGCGCCCTCTTCGACAGCCTGACCGTCTGGCAGAACGTCTCCTTCCGCCTCCGCCACGCCCGAAAACCCCTCTCCCGCCGCGACGCCCGCGCGCTCGCGATCGAGAAGCTCGCCCGCGTCGGCCTCGGCCCCGAGACGGCGGACCTCTACCCGGCCGAGCTCTCCGGCGGCATGCAGAAGCGCGTCGGCCTCGCCCGCGCCATAGCGACCGACCCCGCCGTCATCTTCTTCGACGAGCCCACCGCCGGCCTCGACCCGATCCTCGCCGGCGTCATCAACGCGCTCATCCGCGAGCTCGTCACCGAGATGGGCGCCACCGCCATCACCATCACCCACGACATGACCACCGTGCGCACCGTCGCCGACGACGTCGCCATGCTGCACGACGGCGTCATCCGCTGGACCGGCCCCACCGCGGCGATCGAAACCTCCGGCGACCCCTACCTCGACCAGTTCATCCACGGCCGCGCCACCGGCCCGATCGAGACGGTCCG
>NZ_CALLYO010000609.1 GCF_937858865.1 uncultured Amaricoccus sp.
CACCATGCATCGCTTCGACCTCGCCGGCGGCGCGGTGCTCGAGAAGGGCTGCGTCTACGTGGTGCCGCTGGTCGAGGGGCTGGCGCTGCCGGAGGGGCTGCGCGCGGTCGCCAATGCCAAGAGCTCGACCGGGCGGCTCGATCTCTTCACCCGGCTCATCACCGACCGGGGGCGCGAGTTCGACCGGATCGAGGCAGGCTACCACGGGCCGCTCTACGCCGAGATCTCGCCGCGCTCCTTCTCGGTCGTCGTCCGGCCGGGGATGCGGCTCAACCAGATCCGCTTCCGGGCCGGCGACGCGACGCTCGACGATGCGGCGCTGCGCGCGCTCAACGACCGCGAGCGGCTGGTCGACGGGCCGGCGCATGTCGCGGGCGGGCTGGCCTTCTCGGTCGATCTCGCGCGGGACGCAGGCGTCGTCGGCTACCGGGCGAAGCCGCACACCGGGCTGATCGACCTCGACCGGGTCGGCCACTACGACCCGGCGGACTATTGGGAGCCGGTCACGGCGCGGGACGGGCGGATCATCCTCGATCCCGGGGCCTTCTACATCCTGGTCAGCCGCGAAGCGGTGCATGTGCCGCCCGACTATGCGGCGGAGATGGCGCCCTATCTCGCCATGGTGGGCGAGTTCCGCGTGCATTACGCCGGCTTCTTCGATCCCGGGTTCGGGCACGCGGGCGCGGGCGGGACGGGCTCGCGCGGGGTGCTCGAGGTGCGCTGCCACGAGGCGCCCTTCGCGCTCGACCACGGCCAGGTGGTGGGGCGGCTCGTCTACGAGCGGATGGCCGAGCGGCCGGAGATCCTCTACGGCCGCGACATGGGCTCGAACTACCAGGGGCAGGGCCTGAAGCTCTCGAAGCACTTCCGCGCGCCCTGATACGGCAACCGTCGCTTCGCTGAGCGGGGTCGCTTGCACGGAGTCGCACGCGTGCGACTCCGTGCAAGCCATTGAAATCGCTAAGTTACCGCTCCGGCATTAACCTGATCTTCATTGGCAGCCGGCGACCATACGGGTCATCCCGCCCGGTCCGGATCAGCCGATGTACCGCTTGAGCGTCGTCTCGGTGCCGTCCGACCAGAGGGTGGCGAGCCAGCGGGTGAAGGCGTCGCGGAAGGCGGGGGCGTCGGCGACGGCGCCGTAGATGTCGCGCATGGCGAGCCAGGCTGGCGGGTCGATGCGGGCGGCCTCGGCCTGGGCGACGAGGCGGTCCCAGCTCGGATCGTTCGGCTCGATCGTGGCGCCGGAGTCGGTGCGGCCGGCGCAGTAGCGGGCCCAGAGGGCGGAGGAGAGGGCGAGGCCCTCGACGGGCAGGCCGCGGGCGAGGCGGTCGGCGACCGAGGGGACGATGAACTTCGGCTGGCGGTTCGAGCCGTCGAGGCAGAGGCGGCGGATGGTGTCGCCGATCTTCGGGTTGAGGCAGCGCTCCTCGACCTTGCGGAAGTAGCCGTCGAGGTCGGTGTTCGGCACCGGGGGCACGATCGGGATGATCTCGTCGCGCTCGACCTTCTGCAGGAAGGCGCGGACGAGCGGGTGCTGCATCCCCTCGTGCACGAAGTGGATGTCGAGGAGGCCGGAGGGGTAGGCGATGATCGCATGCCCGCCGTTCAGGATGCGGATCTTCATCATCTCCCAAGGGGTGACGTCCTTGACGTATTCGGCGCCCACCTCCTCGAAGGCGGGGCGGCCGGCGGGGAATTCGTCCTCGACCACCCACTGGATGAAGTCCTCGCAGAAGACCGGCCGGGCGTCCTCGATGCCGAACTCCTCGCGGGTGATCCGCCGCTCGCGGTCGGAGGTCGCGGTCGCGATGCGGTCGACCATGGCGTTCGGGAAGGCGACGCTGTCGCGCACCCAGGCGGCGAAGCCCGGGTCCTGGGCGGCGGCGAGGCCGGCGACGGCGTCGCGGCAGACGTTGCCGTTATGGGGGACGTTGTCGCAGGACATGACGGTGAAGGGCGGGGTGCCGGCGGCGCGGCGGGCCTTGAGGCCGGCGAGGATGAGGCCGAAGACGGTCTTCGGGTCGCCCGGGTTCCGCGCGTCGGCGACGATGGCCGGGCTCTCGGGGTCGAACTTGCCGAGGGCGGGGTTCACGAAGTAGCCGCCCTCGGTGACGGTGAGCGAGACGATGCGGATCTTCGGGTCGGCGAGGGCGGCGGTGATGGCGCGGCCGTCCATCGGCGGCAGGAAGTCGGTCATCACGCCGGTGACGCGGGCGGAGGAGGTCGCCGCCGACTGTTCGACCACGGTCGAGAGCCAGTCCTGGCGGGCGAGGTCGTCGCGCATGGCGGTGTCGTAGGGGGTGACGCCGGCGCCGACGATGGCCCAGTCGCGGGCCTTGCCAACGTTCATCAGCCGGTCGAGGTAGATCTGCAGGTGGGCGCGGTGGAAGTTGCCGATGCCGAAATGGAGGATGCCGGGGGACAGGTCGGCGCGGGCGTAGGCGGGGCGGGCGACGGCGGCGGGGAGCTCGGGCAGCGCCTTGAGCGACAGGGGAACGGCCATCGCGGTGGACCTCCTCGGGTAAGGAACGGCGGGCGGCCTCGCGCGGCGGCGCGGGCGCCTCGGGCGGCATGATAGGCACTTGCCCGCGCCGGTGGCAACGCCGGCACGGCGGCCTCAGCCGAGCAGGAGGACGGCGCCGGCGGGGGCGAAGGCGATGGCGACGCGGGCGCCGGGGGCGGGGAGTGTGGCGGTGTCGGGGGAGACGAGGAAGACCGGGCCGAGCTCGGTCTCGACGGCGATCTCGTTGCGGCTGCCGGCGTAGGTGGTCTTGGCGACGGCGGCGGGCAGGCTGTTCGGCGCGCCCTCGTCGACGAGGGCGAGGCGGTTCGGGCGGACCGAGAGGCGGGCGGGGCCGGGAGCGAGGCCGCGGGCGGGAAGGGAGAGGGTGACCGGGCCGGCGCGGACCTCGGCGGTGGTGCCGGCAACGGCGGCGATCTCGCAGGGGAGGACGTTCGATTCGCCGATGAAGTCGGCGACGAAGGCGGTGGCCGGGGCGTCGTAGAGCTCGCGCGGGGTGCCCTCCTGGGCGATGACGGCGCGGTCCATGACGATGATGCGGTCGGAGACGGCGAGGGCCTCCTCCTGGTCGTGGGTGACGTAGACGACGGTGAGCCCGAGCTTCTGCTGCAGCTCGCGGATCTCGTCGCGGACGCGGCGGCGGAGCTTGGCGTCGAGGTTGGAGAGGGGCTCGTCGAAGAGCAGGACCTGCGGCTCGAGGACGAGGGCGCGGGCGACGGCGACGCGCTGCTGCTGGCCGCCGGAGAGCTCGGAGGGGAAGCGGGTCTCGAAGCCGGTGAGGCCGACGAGCGCCAGGCCGGCGGCGGCGCGGGCGGCGGTCTCGCGCCGGTCGTGGCCGGAGAAGCGCAGGCCGTAGGAGACGTTCTCCATCACCGTCATGTGCGGGAAGAGGGCGTAGGACTGGAAGACCATCGAGACGTCGCGGTCGGTGGCGGGCAGGGTGGTGACGTCGCCGTCGCCGATCCGGATGCGGCCCGAGGTCGGCATCTCGAGGCCGGCGATCATGCGCAGCGTCGTCGTCTTGCCGCAGCCGGAGGGGCCGAGGAGGGTGACGAGGGTGCCGGCCTCGATGGTGAAGGAGACGTCGTTGACGGCCGGGGTGGTGCCGCCGGGGTAGACCTTGGTGACGCGGTCGAAGGCGACGGAGGCGGCCTTGCCGGTGAGGGTGACCATGGCTCAGCCTGCTCCGGTGAGGGCCGCGCCCTGCGGCGGCATGTTGGTGCGCATCCCCGAGAGGCCGGGGCCGCCGGTGCCGCGGCGGCCGATGGCGCGGGTGCCGACGAGGAGCTGCATGACGCCGATGACGGCGAGCATGACGAGGATGAGCACGGTCGCGTAGGCGATGGCGATGCCGTACTCGTTGTTCTCGACGCGGCCGACGATGTAGCTCGTCGCCATGTCGTAGCGGCCGGAGACGAGGAAGATGACGGCGCTGATCGCGGTCATGGCGCGGACGAAGGAATAGACGAGGGCGGCGAGGATCGCGGGCTTCAGCAGCGGCAGGACGATGCGGCGCAGGGTGGCGAAGGAGCCGGCGCCCAGCGTGAGCGAGCTCTCGTCGAGGCTCTTGTCGATCTGCGCCATCGAGGCGATGCCGGCGCGCACGCCGACCGGCATGTTGCGGAAGATGAAGGAGAGGACGAGGATGATGCCGGTGCCGGTCAGCTCGATCGGCGGCACGTTGAAGGCGATGACGTAGGAGACGCCGATCACCGTGCCGGGGATGGCGAAGGAGAGCATCGTCCCGAACTCGAAGGCGCGCTTGGCCCGGAAGTCCTGGCGGACGAGGAGCCAGGCGGTGAGGAGGCCGATGGCGGCGGTCAGGGGGGCGGAGACGAGCGAGATCCAGATCGTGGTCCAGAAGGAGGACCAGGCCGAGCCGCGCCAGAGCAGGCCGTGGTCGGTCCAGGCGATGCCGAAGGCCTTGATGTAGTGGGTGAGCGTCAGGCTCATGTCGACACCCCAGAGCTTCACGAAGCTGCCGTAGACGATGGTGCCGTAGACGACGAGGGTCAGCGCCACCCAGAAGCCGACGACGGCGTAGAGGGTGATGCGGAGGGGGCGCGGCAGGAGGGGGTGGATGCCGGCGTCGCCCTTGCCGGAGACGGTGGTGTAGGAGCGGCGGCCGAGCCAGAAGCGCTGGGCGTAGAAGGCGGCCAGCGTGAAGACGAGGAGGACGACGGCGAGGGTGGCGGCCATGCCGGGGTCGTTCTGGGCGCCGACGATGGCGAAGAAGATCTCGGTCGAGAGGACGTCGAAGTTGCCCCCGAGGACCAGCGGGTTGCCGAAGTCGGCCATCGACTCGATGAAGCCGAGGAGGAAGGCGTTGGCGAGGCCGGGGCGCATGAGCGGCAGGGTGACGGTCGCGAAGGTCTGCCAGCGGCCGGCGCGGAGGGTCTGGGCGGCTTCCTCCATCGAGGGGCTGACGCCCTCGACGACGCCGATGAGGACGAGGAAGGCGATGGGGGTGAAGGCCAGCGTCTGGGCGATGAGGAGGCCGGGGAGGCCGTAGACCCAGCGGGTGGGCTGGGTGCCGAAGAGCTCGGCCGAGAGCTGGGTGAAGAAGCCGGAGAGGCCGAAGAGGAGGATGACGGCGAGGCCGATGACGAAGGCGGGCGTGATGATCGGCAGGATCGTCAGCGCGCGCAGGATGCGGCGGAAGCGGAAGCCGGTGCGGGTGGCGACGAGGGCGAAGGCGAGGCCGAGGAGCGTCGAGAGGATCCCGACGAGGACGGCGAGGAAGAAGGAGTTCCAGGCGACGCCGCAGCGCGGGCCACCGGTCAGGCAGCCGAGCGACCAGAGGCGGTCGCTGAAGAGACGCCGGCCGAAGGCGGCGAGGGAGTAGGCGCCCTCGTCGGTGACGAAGGCGTTGAGGAGCATCTGCACGATCGGCATGAAGACGAAGAGCGCGACGGTGGCGATGACGAAGCCGATCGAGCCGACGACGAAGACGTCGCCGCCGACGGCGCCGCGGGCGGCGATGCCGAGGGTGAGGAGGAAGAGGAAGGCCAGCGCGGTCAGGAGGGCGCCGTAGCCCATGCCGAACTGGCGCCAGTCGAGGTCGCCGAAGAGGGCCTCGAGCCAGTCGTAGCGCCAGCCGCGGTGGCCGATGGCGAAGCCCTGGATGAGGAGCCAGCCGAGGCCGAGGGCGCCGATCACGACCATCAGCCGGGCGAAGGCGGGGTCGGCCTTCGGCCGTCGCCAGGCGAGGAGCGGCAGGAGGAGGATCAGGCCGAGGGGGGCGAGCCAGGGCTTTTCGCCCTGGAGGACGAGGAAGAGGGCGGGGGCCGCGTCCTCGTCGAGCGGCCAGCCGTCGAGCAGCCAGCGGAAGGTCCAGAAGCCGCCGTCGACGGCGTACCAGGGGAGGAGGCAGAAGCCGACGAGGCCGACCGCCGTCCAGAGGGCGGCGGTCGGGTCGAGCGGGCGGATGCGGGCGGGCGGCGGCACGCTACTGCGGCAGCGAGGCGACCTCCTCGTCCCACTTGGAGAGCAGGCGCTTGCGCTCCTCGGACGAGCCGAACTTGGCGAAGTCGTAGTCGATGAGCTTGATCGTCGAGAGGTCGGGCGCGAGCGGCGACTGGGTGGCGCTCTTGTTCGAGGGCAGCTGGAAGGAGTTGACCGTCTGGGCGCGGGACTGGACGTCGGCGGTCAGGGCCCAGTCGTAGAACTTCTTCGCCTCGTCCTCGTTGCGGGCGCCGGCGATGATCGACATGGAGCCGATCTCGTAGCCGGTGCCCTCGCAGGGGGCGACGGGGACGATCGGGAAGCCGGCGGCGGCCTGGGCGACGGCGTCGTGCAGGAAGACGATGCCGATGGTCGTCTCGCCGAGGCCGGCGGCCTTGATCGGGGCGGAGCCCGACTTGGTGTACTGGTTGATGTTCTTGTGCAGCGCCTTCATGTACTCGAAGCCCTCCTCCTCGCCCATGAGCTGCACGATGGTCGCGAGCATGGTGTAGGCGGTGCCGGAGGAGTTCGGGTTGGCGATCTGGATGTGGCCCTTGAACTCGGGCTTGATCAGGTCGGCCCAGCACTTCGGCTCGGGCAGGTTGTTCTTGGCGAGCAGATCCTTGTTGTAGCCGAAGCCGAGGGCGCCGGAGTAGACGCCGACGGTGCGGTGGTCGCCGGCCTCGGCCTGCTTGATCGCCCAGTCGTGCAGCTCGGCCATCATCGGCGACTCGTATTGTTCGGTCAGCTCCTCCTGGGCGGCCTGCAGGTGCGGGTCGCCGGTGCCGGCCCACCAGATGTCGCCCTTGGGGTTTTCGGACTCGGCCTTCACCTGGGCGTAGATCTCGCCCGAGCTCTTGCGGGTCATGTCGACGGTGATGCCGGTCTCGGCCTCGAAGTCCTTGGCCATCAGCTGGCACCAGGCCTCGTCGGCGGCGCAGTAGAGCGTGAGGCTGTCGGCGCGCGCCGGCGCCTGGCCGAGGGTGGCGAGAAGCGCGATCGCGCCCGACGACATCATGAGCTTGTGCATGCGAGGTTCCTCCCGTGGCGGGCCGCTCTTCGCGGCGGCCCGCGCAGCGTCGGGCGAATCCGCGGCCATTGCAATCGCGTTCAGCCGGATGCCGCGCGAATCCGGCTTGCCTGCGCGGAAGGGGACGGCAATCATGCACAGGTGGGCAAAGGTGGCGCACGCGGGGGAGCGTGCAGGAAACCCCGTGGTCGATTCGAGACGCAGATCCTTCGTCAGTGCCCGGCAGGTGGCCGACCTCGCCGGCGTCTCGCGCTCGGCGGTGTCGCGCACCTTCACCAATGGCGCCAGCGTGTCGGAGGCGACCCGGCGCAAGGTGCTGCGGGCGGCGGAGGAGCTCGGCTACCACGTCAACCACCTGGCGCGGAGCCTGATCCAGGAGCAGAGCGGCATCGTCTGCCTGATCGTCGCCGACGTCGCGACCCCCTATCAGTCGCGCATGCTCGACGCGCTGACGCGGCGGCTGCAGGGGATCGACCGGGTGGCGATGGTCATCAACACCTCGGGGGCGAGCGGCGACGCCGAGGCGGCGCTGCGCCAGACGCTGAACTATCGCGCCGCCGCCACCATCGTCCTCTCGGGCACGCCGCCGGCGGCGCTGGTCACCACCTGCATCAACAGCGGCCAGCGGGTGATCCTCATCAACCGGGACGACGAGATAGCGGGGCCGATCAACCTCTCGGTCGACAATGCCGGGGCGGCGCGCGAGGCGTTGCACATGCTCCACCGCTGCGGCTGCCGGCGGATCGCCGTCGTCTCCTCGACCGCGGGCACGCCGAGCCTTCTCGCCCGCGAGCGCGCCTTCGCCGCGGCGGCGGCGGAGCGGGGGCTCGAGGCGCGGGTGGTCCGGGCCGGGCCGACCGGCTATGCCGCGGGCTTCGAGGCGGGGCGGCGGCTTCTCAGCGGCTCGGGGCGGCCGGACGCGGCCTTCTGCGTCACCGACCTTCTCGCCTGCGGCTTCATGGACGCCGCGCGCCGGGAGTTCGGCCTCGACGTCCCGGGCGATCTCTGCGTCGTCGGCTTCGACGACATCGAGCAGGCCGGCTGGGCCTCCTACAATCTCACCACCTTCCGCCAGCCGGTCACGGCGATCGCGGACCAGGTGATCCGGCTCGTCTCCGACCCGGCGGCGCCGGCCGGGCAGAGCTGCTTCGACGTGACGCCGGTCTGGCGGCGCTCGGTCCGCCCGCAGTAGTGAGCGGCGGGAAGCGCAGGGCGGGGGGCGCTGTTGCTTTTCGTGCACGCGCGTGCAAGCATGCCCGGATGCGTATCGGTTCGTGCCCCCTCTGCCTGGCGGCCTGCGCGGAGTCGCGATCGCGGTGACCGGGTCGGTGGTCCTGCTGCATCTCGGCGGTGCGGTGGCGCTCATGCTCTATGCGACGCGGATGGTGCGGACGGGGGTGGAGCGCGCCTATGGCGAGGTGCTGCGGCTGAAGCTGCGGCGCACGATGGACCGGCCGCTGCTGGCGGTGCTGCTCGGCACGGCGCTCGCGATCGCCTTCCAGAGCTCGACCGCGGTCACGCTGCTCGTCTCCTCCTTCGCCGGGTCGGGGATGGTGGGCGGGCTGACCGGGCAGCTCGCGGTCCGCGGGGCGGAGGTGGGCTCGGCGCTGGTCGCGAAGCTCCTGACCTTCGATCTCTCGCTCTTCGTGCCGGTGGCGCTGATCGCGGGGACCACGCTCTTCATGGTCACCGAGCGGCGGGAATTCCGGCAGGTCGGGCGGATCCTGATCGGCGCGGGGCTGCTGCTGCTCTCGCTCGAGATGATCGGCACGGCCTCGGAGCCGTTGCGCGACAGCCCGGCGCTGCCGGCGGTGGTGGGGTATTTCGCGGGCGATCCGGTCACGGCCTATGCGCTGGCCGCGGTCGTCACCTGGCTCTTCCACTCCTCGATCGCCGCGATCCTGCTGCTGGCGGCGCTGGCCGGGCGGGACATCATCCCGGGGGATCTGGCGATCGTGCTGGTGCTCGGGGTGAACCTCGGGAGCTCGATCATCGCGCCGATCCTGACCCGCGGCATGTCGCCGGCGGCGCGGGTGGTGCCGGTCGGCAACCTCTTGATGCGCGGGCTGGGGTCGCTGGCGCTGCTGCTGCTCTTTCTCGAGTTCCGGCCGGCGCTCGGCTTTCTCGGCGATCACGGGGCGGCGCGGGTGGTGAATGCGCACCTGCTCTTCAACCTCATCATCCTCGTCTTCGGGCTGCCGCTCTCGCGGCTCGCCTATGCCGCCTCGGAGCGGATGGTGCGGCTGACCACGGCGCCGGCGGCGCCGGCGCCGCTGGCGGAGGTCGAGGTCTCGGCGCTCGACGAGGCGGTGATCGGGCTGCCGGCGCAGGCGCTGGCCAATGCGACGCGCGAGGTGGTGCGCACCTGCGAGCTGGTCGAGCTGATGCTGGGCCAGGTGATCGCGCTCTACGAGGATCCGGAGGAGGAGCGGATCCGGGCGCTGGCGGCGCTCGACGACCGGCTGGACCGCAAGCATGCGGCGATCAAGCTCTATCTCGCCAAGGTGACGGCGGCGGGGCTGGGGCCGGCGGAGACGGCGCGCTGCCAGGAGCTGCTCGGGGCCTGCGTGAAGCTCGAGCAGGTGGGCGACATCATCGTGCGCAACATGCTCGCCCACGTCAGGAAGAAGGCGCGGCACGAGCTGCAGTTCACGCCGGACGGCTGGAGCGAGCTGGTGCGCATCCATGCCAGCGTGCTGGCCACGGCGCGGCTGGCCTTCAACGTGCTCGTCTCGCGCGATCTCGAGACGGCGCGGCAGATCGTGGAGGAGAAGGACCGGCTGCGCGATCTCGAGAAGGCCTCGAGCGACCGCCACTTCGGGCGGCTGAGCGAGGGGACGCCGCGCAGCATCGAGACGAGCACCATCCATCTCGACACCATCCGGGATCTCAAGCAGATCAACTCGCTGCTGGCGGCGATCGCCTATCCGATCCTCGAGGAGCGCGGGCTGCTCCGGGGGTCGCGGCTGCGCGCCGTCCAGTAGCGCCGGGCACGGGGTGGGCACGCGTGCCCACTTTGGCATGTAACTGATTTTCCTGCATAATCCATTTTTTGTTAACCGGATCGCAACCTTCGTTAACGGCGCCAGAGCATGCGCGCGAGCAGGTCGTCGCGGTCGACGAACTGGTGGCGGAGGGCGGCGGCGGCGTGGAGCGCGAGGAGGAGGGCGAGGGCGAGGGCGGGGCAGGTGTGGACGAGGTGGAGGGTGGCCTCGAGGCGGTCGCTGCCCGGGACGAAGGGGTCGGGGAGCGGCCAGCGGCCGAAGACGAGGTTCTCCATCCCGAGCAGGTCCTGGACCGGGGAGGCGGAGGCGAGGAGCCAGCCGGAGAGCGGCATCAGGAACATGAAGAGATAGAGGAGGGCGTGGCTGGCGCGGGCGGCGGCGGCCTGCCAGGCGGGCATCGGCGGGAGCGGCGGACGGGCGCGGTTCGCGAGGCGCCAGGCGACGCGCAGGAGCGCGAGCAGGAAGACGACGGTGCCCCAGCTCTTGTGGGTCTGGGTGAGGGTGAAGCGGGCGAGCAGGTCGGGGACGAAGCGGGTCATCCAGAGGCCGAGGCCGAGCTGGAAGAGGATGAGCGCGGCCATCGCCCAGTGCAGCGCGCGGCTGACCCAGCCCCAGCCGGACGGCCGGTCGAAGGCGCGCATCTAGCGGGAGGTCATCAGGAGGCGGATGCGCACCGGCAGCACCGAGGCGACGTCCGGGACGCCGCCGGTCGAGCCGAAGGCGGTCCGGTCGACCGCTCCGCTGAGGTCGAAGCCGGCCTCGAAGCGGTCCGGGTCGTCCTTGGCCGGGCCGTAGGCGAAGACCTGGGCGTGGAAGGTGACCGGCCGGGTCACGCCGCGGAGCGTCATGCGCCCCGAGACCTCGGCGGTGCTCTTCGAGGTCTGGGTGAGCTTGTCGAGCTGGAAGGTGATCGTCGGATACTGCGCGGCGCCGAGATAGTCGCGGCTGCGGAGCAGGCTGTCGACCACGGCGACGCCGGTGGTCGCGTCGCCGGCGGCGACGCTGATGCTGGCGCGGGCGCGTTCGGGATGGGCCTGGTCGAAGTCGATGCTGCCGGAGAGGGTGGGGAAGCGCACCTCGACGATCCTGCCCTCCCAGGTGACGTCGGTGGTGACGCGGGTGGCGGGATCGAGCTTCCAGGCGGCGGCAAGCGCGGGGGCGGGCAGGAGGGCGAGGAGAAGGAGGAGCGACTTCAGCATGGCGGGCTGTCCCCGGGGTTCGATCGCGCCTCCGAAGATAGCGCGGAATCGCCCGGCGGCGTGACTGCTCTTGCGAATGTGTCCGGCGCCGCCGGCCGAGACGCGCGCCCTTCGAGGCTCAGCGGGTCGGGACGGGGTGCTCGCCGCGGTAGTCGTAGAAGCCGCGCCGGGTCTTGCGGCCGAGCCAGCCGGCCTCGACGTATTTCACCAGGAGCGGGCAGGGGCGGTACTTGGTGTCGGCGAGGCCCTCGTGCAGCACGTTCATGATGGCGAGGCAGGTGTCGAGGCCGATGAAGTCGGCGAGCTCGAGCGGACCCATCGGGTGGTTGGCGCCGAGCTTCAGCGCCATGTCGATCGAGGCGACGGTGCCGACGCCCTCGTAGAGGGTGTAGACCGCCTCGTTGATCATCGGCACCAGGATGCGGTTGACGATGAAGGCGGGGAAGTCCTCGGCCGAGGAGGCGGTCTTGCCGATCCGGTCGACCACCCCGAGCAGGACCTTGTAGGTCTCCTCGTCGGTGGCGATGCCGCGGATGAGCTCGACGAGCTGCATCACCGGCACCGGGTTCATGAAGTGGAAGCCCATGAAACGCTCGGGCCGGTCGGTGCCGGAGGCGAGGCGGGTGATCGAGATCGAGGAGGTGTTGGAGGTCAGGATGGTGTGCGGCGCGAGGTGCGGCGAGAGCTCCTTGAAGATCTGGTGCTTGAGCGCCTCGCGCTCGGTGGCGGCCTCGATCACCAGGTCGCTCCGGCCGAGCGGCGCGAGCTCGCGCTCGATGCGGATGCGCGCGAGCGCGGCGTCGCGGTCCTCGGCGCTCAGCTTGCCGCGCGCCACCTGGCGGTCGAGGTGGCTGCGGATGATCTCCATCGCCCTGGCGAGCGCCTCCTCGGAGACGTCGTGAAGCGCCACGTCGAAGCCGGCGACGGCGAAGACGTGGGCGATGCCGTTGCCCATCTGTCCGGCGCCGATGACGCCGACCTGCCTGATTTCCATGGAATCCCGTCCCTGGCGAGCGAAGTCGCGTCACCTTAGGTGCGCCCCCCGGGCGGCGCAACGGCTTTGCGGCCGATTGCGCCCGCGGCGTGGCTCGCCTAGCGTGCGGCCATGGCCAGGCAGCCGCTCCGGGAGTATCGCGCCAGGCGCGACTTTTCGCGGACGAGCGAGCCGGCCGGCGCGGCGCCGGCCGGGGGCGGCGCCCGCTTCGTCGTGCACAAGCACCAGGCGACGGCGGATCACTACGACCTGCGCCTGGAGCTCGGCGGCGTGCTGAAGAGCTGGGCGGTTCCCAAGGGGCCGTCGCTCAACCCGGCCGACCGGCGGCTGGCGATCCAGACCGAGGACCATCCGGTCGAGTATATCGACTTCGAGGCGGTGATCCCGGAGGGGGAGTACGGCGGCGGGCCGATGATCGTCTGGGACAGTGGCACATGGGCGCCGATGGGGGACGCCGAGGCCGGGCTGGAGGCGGGGGAGCTGAAGTTCCGGCTGGCGGGGGAGAAGCTCCATGGCGGCTGGATGCTGGTGCGGCTGAAGCCGCGGCCGGGGGAGAAGAAGCGGAACTGGCTGCTCATCAAGGAGAAGGATGCCGGGGCGGATCCCGAGCGCGACATCCTCAGCGAGCGGCCGGAGAGCGTGAAGTCGGGGCGGCGGATCGAGGAGCTGAGGGCGCCGGAGCCGAAGGCGCGGCGGCTGCGGCCGGGGGCGCTCAAGGGGGCGGTGAAGGGGCCGGGGCCGGAGCGGCTGACGCCGCAGCTGGCGACGCAGGTGGGGGAGCCGCCGGCGGGGGACGAGTGGCTGCACGAGATCAAGTTCGATGGGTATCGGACGCTGGCCTTCCGGGACGGGGAGGCGGTGCGGCTGATCACGCGGGGCGGGCTCGACTGGACGCATCGCTACGGGGATCTGGCGGATGCGTTCCGGACGCTGCCGTGCCGGGAGGCGGTGGTCGACGGGGAGGTCGTGGCGCTCGACGCGGGTGGGGTGAGCCGGTTCGCGGCGCTGCAGGAGGCGCTGTCGCGGAAGGCGCGGAACGAGCTGGTGTTCTTCGCCTTCGACCTGGTGCGGCTCGACGGGTGGAACCTGGCGGCGGTGGCGCTGGTCGAGCGGAAGGAGTTGTTGCGGCAGCTGCTGGCCGGGGCGACCGGGCGCTCGGCGATCCAGTTCAGCGACCATGTGGTGGGAGGGGGCCGGGACTTCCACGAGCAGGTGTCGCAGATGGGGCTCGAGGGGGTGGTCTCGAAGCGGGTCACGGCGGCCTATCAGGCGGGGCGGTCGAAGAGCTGGACCAAGAGCAAGGCGAAGCTCTACGGCGACTTCGTCATCGTGGGGTATACGGCGTCGGAGGCGGCCGGGGGCCTGGGCGCGCTGGCGATGGGGGAGTGGGTCGGGGACGAGCTCCGGTATCGCGGCAAGGTCGGGACGGGGTTCGATGCGGCGATGCTCGGGGAGCTCTTGGGGCGGCTGAGGGGGCTGGAGGATCCGGGGCTGACCGTCGTCGGGGCGCCGAAGGACGTGCGGCCGGTGCGGCCGGTGCTCTCGGCGCGGATCCAGTATTCGAACCTGACCTCGGACGGGGCGCTGCGGCACGGGGTGTTCGTCGGGCTGCGCGACGTGGCGGTGACGGCGCAGGCGGCGCCGGAGCGGAAGCGGCTGGTGTCGGAGGCGGATCTGGCGACGGTCTGGGTGACCAATCCGACGCGGCGGCTGTTCGGCCGGTCGGGGCCGACCAAGCTCGACGTGGCGGTCTATTATGCGGCGGTGGGGGACTTCATGCTGCCGCATC
>NZ_CALLYO010000610.1 GCF_937858865.1 uncultured Amaricoccus sp.
CTCTGCGGGCGGTTCGAGGGGGTGGACGAGCGGGTGCTCGAGGCGCGCGCCGTCGAGGAGGTCAGCCTCGGGGATTTCGTCCTCACCGGCGGGGAGATCGCGGCAATGGCCTTGATCGACGCGACGGTTCGCCTTATAGGCGGCGTTCTCGGGAATGCCGACTCGACGGTGGAGGAATCCTTCGCCGGCGGGCTGTTGGAGTTTCCGCACTATACGCGCCCGACCGAATGGGAAGGTCTGAGGATACCCGAGGTTCTCCTCTCGGGCCATCACGGACGGATCGCCGAGTGGCGACGCTCCCAGGCGGAGAGGCTGACGAAGGAACGTCGTCCCGACCTCTGGCGGGCCTACCTGGCGAAGGCCGGGAAGAGGGACCCGGCAGGAGAGGCAGAGCTCTCGGACGCGCACACCACCGCCGCCACAGGCGGGCTTGAGAAGGATGACGGCGATGAACCTGATCGCTGAGATCGAGGCCGAGCAGATCAAGGCGCTCGGGAAGGAGATCCCCGACTTCGCCCCCGGCGACACGGTCCGGGTCGGCTACAAGGTCACCGAGGGCTCGCGCAGCCGGGTGCAGGCCTACGAGGGCGTGGTGATCGGCCGCAACGGCGGCGCGGGGATCGGCGCCAGCTTCACCGTGCGCAAGATCAGCTTCGGCGAGGGCGTCGAGCGCGTTTTCCCGCTGCATTCGCCGAACATCGATTCGATCACCGTCGTCCGCCGCGGCAAGGTCCGCCGGGCGAAGCTCTACTATCTCCGCGAGCGCCGGGGCAAATCCGCCCGCATCGCCGAGAAGACCAACTACCGCGAAAAGACCGAGAGCTGAGGAGCAGGCCCGTGAAGGACGGTATCCATCCCGACTATCATTTCATCGAGGTCCGGCTGACCGACGGCACGACCTACCGCACCCGCTCGACCTACGGCGCGGAGGGCGCCACGCTGGCGCTCGAGATCGACCCGAGCGCCCATCCGGCCTGGACCGGCGGCGCGCACAAGCTGATGGACACCGGCGGCCGGGTGTCGAAGTTCAAGAAGAAGTACGAGGGCCTCGGCTTCTGAGACCCTCCCGGCCGCGCGTCGGCCAGGGCATTCATGAGGGGAGTCGCACGCGTGCGACTCCCCTCAAGCATTTGAAATCCCTCGCTCCTGCCGGGCGCGTTTACCCGG
>NZ_CALLYO010000611.1 GCF_937858865.1 uncultured Amaricoccus sp.
ATACCGTCACCGTCGAGCCCGGCTCGCCGACCGTCACGCTGCTCCAGCCGCCCGGCGTCCCGAACGCCTACTATGCCCGCTACGGCTGGACCCCCTGGGCGCCGCTCTCCGCCGCCGACGTGCCCGCCCCCGACACCGTCTGGACCGTCGAGAGCGGCGGCGAGCTGACCGAGGCGACGCCCGTCACCCTGCGCTGGGACAACGGCAAGGGCCTCACCTTCCGCCAAACCTTCGCCATCGACGAGAACTACATGTTCACCGTCACCCAGTCGGTGGAGAACGATACCGGCGAGGACGTCCGGCTCAGCCCCTACGGCCTCATCGTCCGCCAAGGGATGCCACCCGACCTGATGAACTTCTACATCCTGCACGAAGGCTTCCTGGCCATGAACGGGAGCCCGGGCGTGCGCGACCAGCTCAACCAGTTCAAGTACAAGGCCGCCCGCGACTTCGACCTCAGCCAGACCGAGAACGGCCCGGCCTGGACCATGGACGTGACCGAGAACGGCTGGATCGGCTTCACCGACCACTACTGGATGTCGGTGCTCATCCCGAACGCCGACCAGGCGTTCACCGGCGTCGCCCGCTACGACGAGGCCTCCGACACCTTCCTCTCCGACATGCGCCTGCCGGACGCCACCATCGCTCCCGGCGCCGAGGCGACCGCCGCCACCTCGCTCTTCGCCGGCGCGAAGGAATGGGCGACGATCCGCGCCTACCAGGACGAGCAGGGCGTCTTCCGCTTCGTCGATTCCATCGACTGGGGCTGGTTCTTCTTCCTGACCAAGCCGATCTTCCGCGTGCTGCACGAGATGCACAAGCTGATCGGCAACATGGGCCTCGCCATCATCGGGCTCACCTTCATCATCAAGCTCCTGCTCTTCCCGCTAGCCTACAAGTCCTACGTCTCGATGTCGAAGATGAAGGGATTGCAGCCCGAGATGGAGAAGATCAAGGAGCGCACCGGCGACGACCGGATGAAGATGCAGCAGGAGGTGATGGCCCTCTACAAGCGCGAGAAGGTCAACCCCGCCGCCGGCTGCCTGCCGATCCTGCTGCAGGTGCCGATCTTCTTCTCGCTCTACAAGGTGATCTTCGTCACCATCGAGCTGCGCCACGCGCCCTTCTTCGGCTGGATCCGTGACCTCTCGGCGCCTGACCCGAGTTCGGTCCTCAACCTCTTCGGCCTCCTG
Organism: uncultured Amaricoccus sp.; assembly: GCF_937858865.1. Lineage (GTDB taxonomy): Bacteria > Pseudomonadota > Alphaproteobacteria > Rhodobacterales > Rhodobacteraceae > Amaricoccus. The sequence continues at coordinate 1,194 of NZ_CALLYO010000611.1, forward strand.
CCCTGGGCGGCGCCCGACCACACGAGCATCTTCGGCATCCTCTCGATCGGCGTGCTGCCGATCCTGCTCGGCATCTCGATGTGGCTGCAGCAGAAGCTGAACCCGGCGCCGGCCGACAAGACGCAGGCGATGATCTTCAACTGGATGCCCTGGGTCTTCATGTTCATGCTCGGCAGCTTCGCGAGCGGGCTCGTGCTCTACTGGATCGCGAACAACACCATCACCTTCGTGCAGCAGTATACGATCATGCGCAGTCAGGGGGTGCCGCCGAACGTGCTCGGCAACATCTTCGGCGCGTTCCGGAAATCGTCGAAGACGGGATAGCGCCGTGCAGGCCCGCGTTCGCGCCCTCTGGCGTCACCCGATCAAGGGCCACGGCGTCGAGGCCATCGGCTCGACGGAGCTCGCGGCGGGGGCGACCATGCCCTGGGACCGGGTCTGGGCCATCGCCCATGAGGCGGCGCGGCTGCCGGGGGAGCCGGGGGCCTGGGCGCCCTGCGCCAACTTCAACCGCGGCGCCAAGGCGTTCCAGCTGATGGCGATCCGGGCCGAGACGGACGAGGCGAAGGGGCGCGTCACGCTGACCCACCCGCGGCAGGAGGCGCTCACCGTCGATCCGGACGACCCGGAGGATGCCGCCCGGCTCGTTGCCTGGGTGATGCCGCTCTCCAATCCGCACCGCGCGCTGCCGGCGCGGGTGGTCCGCGCCGACCGCGGGATGACCGACAGCGACTTTCCCTCGATCTCGCTGCTCAATACCGCCGGTCTGGCCGCGCTCGCCGGGCGGGTGGGGCGGCCGCTCGCTCAGGAGCGGTTCCGCGGCAACGTGTGGCTCGACGGGCTCGCGCCGTTCGAGGAGTTCGACCTTGTCGGCCGCGAGGTGCGGATCGGCGGAGCGACGCTGCGGGTGCGCCAGCCGATCACCCGCTGCATGGCGACGACCGTCGATCCGGTGACCGGGGAGAGCGACGCCGACACGCTCGGGGCGCTGCGCGGCGGCTGGGGTCATGAGGACTTCGGGGTCTATGCCGAGGTCGTCGAAGGCGGGCGGATCGGGGTCGGCGACGTCGCCGAGGCGGCGTGAAGCTCGCCTTCGCCGAGGCGGCGGAGCCGGACGCGGAGGCGATGGAGCGCGGGCGCCGGCTCTTCGCCGGGCCGTGCGACTTCGTGAAGGGGGTCGTCGCGATGGACGGGCTGCCGGCCGCGGACCGGGTCGAGGTCTGCTTCGCCGGCCGCTCGAACGTCGGCAAGTCGAGCCTCATCAACGCGCTGACCGGGCGGAAGACGCTGGCCCGCGCCTCGAACACGCCGGGGCGGACGCAGGAGATCAACTTCTTCGCGCTCGGGCCGGCGCATTATCTCGTCGACCTGCCCGGCTACGGCTTCGCCAAGGCGCCGAAGCCGGTGGTCGAGCGGTGGCAGGCGCTGCTCAAGGCCTATCTCGCCGGGCGGCCGACGCTGCGCCGCGCCTTCGTGCTGATCGACGCGAGGCACGGGGTGAAGCCGGTCGACGAGGAGATCATCTCGCTGCTCGACCGCTCCGCGGTGACCTTCCAGGCCGTGCTCACCAAGGCCGACAAGCTCGCCCCCGCCGCCCGCGCGGAAAGCCTCGCCGCCGTCGCGAGGGACCTCGCCCGCCACCCGGCGGCCTTCCCCGAGATCCTCGTCACCTCGGCCGAAACCGGCGCCGGGATCCCGGCCCTGAGGGCGCTGATCGCTGGGATGGCCTGACCGGGCACGCGTGCCCACGCCTTCATGCGTTGAAATCATTGGATAATTCGAAGCGTATTACATTGTATAGACACGCTCAGAAGCGGGTGTGGAGGGCGACGTGCGGGGCGATGAAGCCGGCCTGGCGCGCCACCTCGAGCGCCTGGTCGAGCGCGCCCTGGCTGGTGAAGGGGCCGATGAAGAGCCGCCGCCCCAGCGTCTGCGCGCCCACCCCGCGCGAGCGGTAGCCGAGGCCGCGGAAGAAGAGGGTGGCCTCGTGCTCGACCCCGAAGCCCGTCACGATGCCGAGCGAGACCGTGGTCGGCCGGATCGCCGGCCCGCTGTCGGTGATCGCGAAGGGGGCGAGGTTCTGGGCGAGGGCCGGCAGGTGGACGAGATCCTGCGCCGTCGTCAGGCAGCCGGCCCGGACCAGGCCCCGCGCCGCGCGGGCGACGTCGGGCCGGAGCACGGGCACGTCATCGCCCCACTGGTTGTCGGGATAGAGCCAGAGCGCGTTCTCGTAGGCGCGGAAGGCGCGCTCGCAGGCCGCCCGGTCGGGCGCGCCCGGCGCCGCCGCGGCCGCGGCGCCCGTGCCGAGCAGCGCGAGGAGGAGGGGAAGGATGATCTGTCGCATCAGAAGCTCACCGGATAGGGGGCGACGAAGCCGGCGCGCAGCGCGAGATCCCGCGCCTGGTCGAGCGCCGCCTCGGTCGCGAAGGGGCCGAGATAGATCCGCCGCCCGAGCGGCGCGCTGCCGATGCTGCGGGCGGGGATGCCGTGGCCGGCGAAGAAGGCGCGCGCCCGGGCGTCGTCCTGCATGTTGGTCACCACCCCGGCATGGAGCGGGACGGGCCGCGCCAGCGCCGGCCCGGCATCCGTCACCGGCCCGCCGCCGGTCGCCTCCATGCCGGCGAGATCGCGGGTCATGGTGATGCAGCCCGCCTGGCGGATGCGCTGCGCCTGCGCCTCGACGAGCGGGCGGGCGACCCGGTCGGCGTAGCGGCGCTGGTTGGGCGGATACATCCGCTCGAGGGCGTCGAACTCCTGGAAGAGCGCCACGCAGACGCTCCCGCTCGCCCGCGAGGGGCCGCCCGGCTCGCCCCCGGCGCAGGCCGCGGCGAGGAGCAGGGCGGCGAGAAGGGTCGGCAGGCGCAAGGGCGAGGCTCCTTGTGTCGGGCGGACGGGAATAGTATCCGGCGGGCGCGCCCGAGGCGCAAGGCCGCAAGCAAGGAAGCGCCCATGGACAAGTCCCTCGCCCAGACGCGCGACTGGATCGCCACCGCCCGCACCCTCTCCGAGGCGCTGCCCTACCTGCAGCGCTACGACGGCGCGACGATCGTCATCAAGCTCGGCGGCCATGCAATGGGCAGCGACGCGGCGATGGACGAGTTCGCCCGCGACGTGGTGCTGATGAAGCAGTGCAACGTGAACCCGGTGATCGTGCACGGCGGCGGGCCGATGATCAACGAGATGCTGAAGCGGCTCGACATCCGCTCGGACTTCGTCGGCGGCAAGCGGGTCTCGGACGCGGCGACGGTCGAGGTGGTCGAGATGGTGCTCGCCGGGCGGATCAACAAGCGCATCGTGCAGGCGATCAACCGGCAGGGCGGCAAGGCGATCGGCCTCTCCGGCAAGGACGCCAACCTGATGATCTGCGAGAAGGATCTCGGCGAGGGGCCGGAGCCGGTCGATCTCGGCTTCGTCGGCCGGCCGGTCGAGATGCACCCCGAGATCCTCGCGAGCTTCCTCGGCTCCGACTTCATCCCCGTCGTCGCCCCGATCGGCGCCGGGCGGAGCGGCGAGACCTTCAACGTGAACGGCGACACCGCCGCCGGCGCCGTCGCCGCGGCGATGAAGGCCGACCGCCTGCTGCTCCTCACCGACGTCGCGGGGGTGAAGGGCACGGACGGCAGCGTCCTGACCCAGCTCAGCGCCGCCGAGGTGCGGGCGATGACCGCGGACGGCACCATCTCGGGCGGCATGATCCCGAAGACGCAGACCGCGCTCGACGCGATCGACGGCGGGGTGCGCGCGGTGGTGATCCTCGACGGCCGGGCGCCGCATGCGGTGCTGCTCGAGCTCTTCACCTCGCACGGCGCCGGCACGCTCATCCGCGGCTGAGGCGGGGGCGATGTCGCTCGCTGGCATCGCCGCCCGGGCGCGGCGGGACGCCCTGGGGCTCCTCGGCGCCTTCCATCCCGGCCCCGAGGACGGGGCGCCGGCGGGGTGCGGCACGCTGGTCCTGCTCGGCCCGGACGGTCCCGACTTCTGGCCGCTCTTCGGCGCGAGCCCCGAGCGGCGCGACGGCCTTCGCGACCCGCTCGACCGCTGGACGGTGCGGGTGCTCGGGGCGCTGGCGGGCGAGCTCGGCGCCGTGCCGCTCTTTCCGTTCGGCGGGCCGCCCTACGTTCCCTTCACCGCCTGGGCGCGGCGGAGCGGCGAGGCCTGGATCTCGCGGGTGGGCCTGCTGGTGCACGCGCGGCTCGGCCTCTTCGTCTCCTACCGCGGCGCGCTGGCGCTGCCGGAACGGCTCGCGCTCGCGCCGCCCGGCCGGTCGCCGTGCGACGGCTGCGCCGCGCCCTGCCTCGCCGCCTGTCCGGTGTCGGCGCTGACGGCGGGCGGCTACGACGTGGCGGGCTGCCATGGCTTCCTCGACGGCGCGGCGGGTGCCGACTGCCTCGGCCGCGGCTGCGCGGTGCGGCGGGCCTGTCCGGTGGGGCGCGGCCGGCGGCCGGAGGCGCAATCGGCCTTCCACATGGCGGCCTTTCATGGCACGGAGGGGCGATGCGACGCCTGATCCTCATGCGCCACGCCAAGTCGAACTGGTCCGACCCCGCGCAGCGGGACCTCGACCGGCCGCTCAACAAGCGTGGCCGGCGGGCGGCGGGGCTGCTCGGGGGATGGTTGAAGGAGAAGGGCTACCTGCCGGAGCAGGCGCTGGTTTCGAGCGCGCGCCGCGCGCAGGAGACCTGGGCCGGCGTGGTGGCCGTGGCCGGCGCGGCGCCGACGAGCTACGTGCCGGAGATCTACCATGCCGCGCCGGAGACGCTGCTCGCGGTGCTCCGCGCCGCGCCGGACGTGGCGAGCGTGCTCATGCTCGGGCACCAGCCGGGGATCGGCGCCTTCCTGCGCCGGCTCCTCGACGCGGCGCCGGACGATCCCGCCTTCGAGCGGTTCCCGACCGGCGCCACGGCGGTGATCGACTTCGACGTGCCCGGCTGGCCGGCGGTCGGCTGGGGGAAGGGCCGGCTGGTCGACTTCGTGGTGCCGCGTGGGCTCGAGAGCTAGTGGCGCCGGACCGGCCATGAGACGATGTGGTCGCCGGGCACCAGTTCGAGGAGCCTGGCGATCGCCGCCTCGGCGGCCGGGGGCGCGTCGAAGAACTCCACCACCACCGGCAGGTCGACGTTGATCCGCAGGATGTCGTCGGCGTGGACGAGGCCGTGGGCGCCGTAGCCGGCGATGCCGCGGAAGACGGTCGCGCCCTGCACGGCGTGGCGGTCGCGCAGGAGGCCGAGGATCTCCTCGGTCAGCGCCTTGCGGCGGCCGTGATCCTCCTCGCTGAGGTAGACGCGGACCATGATGAGGTCGTCGGGCATGGGGCACCTCACAGGATGCGGGCGATGTAGGCGCCGCCGAAGGCGGCGATGAAGCCGAGGACGACGGAGAGCAGGACATAGAGGATCGCCTTGCCGCTCTCGCCGGCCTCGGCGAGGAGCAAGGTCTCCATCTCGAAGGTGGAGAAGGTGGTGTAGCCGCCGAGGAAGCCGGTGAGGATGCCGGCGCGCAGCGCGGGCGAGATGGTGACCCGCTCGAGGGTCTCGATGAAGAGGAAGCCCATGAGGAAGCTGCCGAAGACGTTGATGCTGAGCGTGGCGTAGGGGAAGTCGCGGCCGAAGCTGGCCTGCACGAGATTGCTCTGGGCGTAGCGCGCCCAGCAGCCGAGGGCCCCGAAGGCTCCAATGGCGGCGTAGGTCCACATCGTTCTTCGTCCTGTCAGGGATGCCGGGTGGGGGAGGAAGGCCGTCCCTGCGCGCCGCGGCGCGGCCGGGGGGCTGGGCTGATCGGTGTTGGCGACATGCACGACTCTCCGTCTGCCAGAAATGGCGGGACAGGAGTCATCAGCCCCGAGGGCGGTTACACGGCGAACCCCATCGCCTTGGCTGGCAGCGTCTGCCGCGGGCGGGCGGCTGTCAAGGGGCGTGGTTGTTCGCGGCGCGGCGGGCGGGGTAGGGTGCGGTGCGCGGAGGCGAGGAGGGCGGGAGATGGGGGTGGTGGTGCATGGGGCCGAGGTCGCGGCGGTGCCGGCGGCGCTGATGGCGCGCTGGCGGGCGATCCCGGTGCCGGTGGCGGTCGATCTGGCGCCGGAGCGGCAGATCGACCCGCTGGTCAGGGCGCTGCTGCCGGCGGGGCAGCAGGCGGATCTGTTCGGGCGGGCGGTGACGGCGCGCTGCCTGCCGCCGGACTTCGGGGCGGTGCTCGAGGGCGTGGGGCGGATCGGGCGGGGCGAGGTGCTGGTGATCGACGCCGGCGGGTCGCGGGAGGTGGCGGTGATCGGCGACGTGCTCGGCGGCGAGCTGGCGCGCAAGGGGGTGGCGGGCCTCGTCTGCGACGGGGCGGTGCGGGATACCGGCAACCTGGCGCGGATGGCGGGGCTGGTCTGCGACGGGGCGGTGCGGGATACCGGCAACCTGGCGCGGATGGCGGGGCTGCCGGTCTATGCGCGCTGGGTGAACCCGCGCGGGCCGGTGGGCGCGGCGGCGGGGGAGGTGAACGGCACCGTCACGGTGGGCGGCTGCGAGGTGGCGCCGGGGGATCTGGTGATCGGCGACGCCGACGGGCTGGTGGCGCTGCCGCCGGCGATGCTGGCGGAGCTGATCGAGGCGGCGGAGGCGAAGCTGGCGCTGGAGGCGGAGTGGACGGCGCGGCTGCGGGCGGGGGAGCCGATCGGGGCGATCTTCGGGCTGCCGTGACGGTTCAGCGGCGGCGGAGAGCGTAGACGGTCATCGCGGCGAGGCCGGCGGCGAGGGCGAACCAAGTCAGGGCGTAGCCGAGGTGCGCGTTGCGGAAGCGGACGACGGTCAGGCCGCCGCGGGGCCAGCCGCCCGGGTTGGGGGCCGCGCCCGCGTCGACGAAGTAGGGGGCGACCGGCGGGGGCGGGGTGCGGGCCGCGGAGATGGCGGCGACGTCGCGGGAGTACCAGCGGCCGGCGGCGGGGTCGTTGCGGCGGAGGAAGCCGCCGCCCGGCTCGCTGAGGCGGAGGAGGCCGGTGACGGTGACTTCGCCCGGCAGCTGGCCCTCCGGGCGGGTGGTGGGGTCGCGGCGGTCGGGGGGGACGAAGCCGCGGTTGACGAGGAGGGTGAAGCCGGGGGTCTCGAGCGGGGTGAGGATCCAGTAGCCGGAGCCGAGGTCGGTGACGGCGAGGACCGGAGTCTCGCGGTCGTGCAGGAAGCGGCCGGTGGCGGTGACGCGGGTGTAGGCGTCGGCGGGGCCGAGGGTGGGCCAGGCGGCGGGGCCGGGGGCGGGGACCGGCGCGGCGGTGAGGCGGGCCTCGACCCGGGCGATGAGGTCGAGCTTCCAGGCGCGGCGCTCGAGCTGCCAGACGCCGAGGCCGGTGAAGAGGGTGATGGCGAGGAGGATCGCGCCGGTCGCGATGAGGCGGCGGGTCATGGCGTCACGCGCGCGGAATACCTGGTAAGCGGCTGGTATATATGGGATTCGTAGTTCATTAAAATTGGGCTCGCGGGTTGATCCTCGATCGGCGAAGGAAAGGGAATTCCCTCCCCGGCTGTCCCGCCCGAGGCCCTGCCTCGGGCAGCGCCCGCCCCGCCCCCAGGCGGGCGCTTCTCGCCCGCCGGGTCGGGCGCTGCCCTTTTCGGCCTGGGACGGACAGAGCGCGGGGCGGCGGGTGGAAGCATTCTGCCGGGGAGCGTGTCATATCACTCTGGGGCGGGCGGGGGCTGCATCTCCTGCATCGTCTCGCCGTCCGGCATCGGCATCATGTTC
>NZ_CALLYO010000612.1 GCF_937858865.1 uncultured Amaricoccus sp.
GCTTGAATCACAGAACACCCCAAACGGGAATCCCGTTTATGGGTTCACGACCTAGACGGAAATCCCGCTGGCGCCCCCTCCGCGACCCGGCTAAGCCTGCCGGCGGCCCATCGTGGGAGAGGAAGCCGACCCCGTGACCCCCGGCATGGTCATCATCGGCGCCGGCGAATGCGGCGCCTCCGCCGCCCGCGCCCTGCGGGAGGCGGGCTACGCCGGCCCCGTCACCCTCGTCGGCCGCGAGCCCCACCCCCCCTACGAGCGCCCGCCGCTCTCCAAGGCCGCGATCACCGCCGACGCCGCCCCGACGCCGGTCCCCTCGGCCCCCGGCACCCCGCTCGCGGATCTCGACATCCGCCACCTCCGCGCCGAGGCCACCACCATCGACCGCCCGGGCCGCCGCGTCCGCCTCACAGACGGCGCCCTCCTCCCCTACGACCGTCTGCTCCTCGCCACCGGCGCCTCGCCGCGCCGCCTCCCCGGCGCCGCCTTCCGCCGCCTCCTCTACCTGCGCAGCTTCGACGATGCCCTCGCGCTCCGCCCGCGCCTGCGCTCCGGCGGACGGACCGTCGTCATCGGCGGCGGCTTCCTCGGCCTCGAGATCGCCGCGGCCGCCGCCGCCCTCGGCGGCAGCGTCGCCGTCGTCGAGGCCGAGCCCCGCCTCCTCAGCCGCCTCGTCCCCGCGCCCATCGCCGCCGCGGTCGCGGCCGAGCACGCGCGCCACGGCGTCGATCTCCGCCTCGGCCGCACCGTCGCCGCGATCGACGACCGGACAGGCGCCGCAGAGGTCCGGCTCGACGACGGCGCCACGCTCGCTGCCGAGACGATCGTCGCCGCCATCGGCGCCCTCCCCGACACCGCCCTCGCCGCCGCCGCGGGCCTCGCGACCGACAACGGCATCGCCGCCGACGCGCACCTCGGCACCAGCGATCCTTCCATCCTCGCCGCCGGCGACTGCGCTTCCGTCCCGCATCCCCTCTACGGCGACCGCCGCATCCGCCTCGAGGCCTGGCGCAGCGCCCGCGAGCAGGGCGCGCTCGCCGGCCGCAACATGGCCGGCGCGCGCGAGCCGCACGCCGCCGTCCCCTGGTTCTGGTCCGACCAGTTCGACCTCGGCCTGCAGATCTCCGGCCTCCCCGACGAGGGCGCCGAGACCATCCGCCGCGACCTCGGCGGGGGCGCCTTCCTCCTCTTCCACCTCGCCGCCGACGGCCGCCTCGTCGCCGCCTCCGGCATCGGCCCCGGCGCCGCGGTCGGCCGCGACATCCGCCTCGCCGAGATGCTCATCGCCCGCCGTGCCCGCCCGCCACGCCCCACGCTCGCGCACGCCGAGACCAGGCTCAAGAGCCTGCTCGCATGACCGCGGCCCCGGCCTTCGAAGCCGCGCTCCGCCGGAGGATCGACGGCAAGGCCAAGCCGCTCGGCGCCCTCGGCCGCATCGAGGACCTCGCCGCCGCCGTCGCCCGCACCCGGGGCTCGCTCGAGCCGCGGATGGAACGCTGCCAGCTCACCATCTTCGCCGGCGACCACGGCCTCGCCCGCGAGGGCGTCTCGGCCTACCCGCAGGAAGTCACCCGGCAGATGCTGCTCAACTTCCTCCGCGGGAACGCCGCCGCCAACGTCTTCGCCCGCTCGGTCGGCGCCGCGCTGCGCGTGGTCGACGCCGGCGTCGCCGGCCCGCCCGTCTCCCACGCCCTCCTCCTCTCCCGCCGCCTGGGTGCGGGCACCCGCAACGCCGCCGAGGAGCCGGCGATGACGCCCGAGACCTGTGGCGAGGCCCTCGCCCTCGGCCGCGCCCTCGGCGCCGACGGCGACTGGGACGCCGTCGCCTTCGGCGAGATGGGCATCGCCAACACCTCCGCCGCCGCCCTCCTCGCCCACAAGGTGACCGGTCTGCCGCTCGACCGCCTCGTCGGCCGCGGCACCGGCCTCGACGACCCCGGCCTCGCCCGCAAGCGCGCCATCCTCGCCCGCGCCGCCGCCCGCACCCCGCCCCGCCTCGCCGCGGAACGGGCGCTCGCCGAGTACGCCGGCTTCGAGATGGCGATGATGGCCGGCGCCATGCTCGGCGCCGCCGCCGCCCGCCGCATCGTCCTCGTCGACGGCTTCATCGCCGGCGCGGCCGCCCTCGCCGCGCTCGGGCTCGACCCCTCGGCCCGCGGCGCCCTCGTCTTCGCCCACCGCTCGGCCGAGGCCGGCCACGACGCCGTGCTCGCGGCGCTCGGCGCCACCCCGCTGCTCGACCTCGGCATGCGCCTCGGCGAGGGCACCGGGGCCCTCCTCGCCTGGCCGCTGGTGCGCGCCGCCGCCGCCATGCTCCGCGAGATGGCAAGCTTCGAGAGCGCCGGCGTCAGCGGTCCGGCATGACCCTGCTCCCCGCCTCCGGGCGCCTCCGCCACGAGGCCGCGGCCTTCCTCCTCGCCCTCGGCTTCCTCCCCCGCCTGCCCGTCGGCCGCACCGCCTATTCCCCCGGGCGCATGGCCGCCGCCACCGGCTACTTCCCCGCCGCCGGCCTCGTCGTCGGCCTCGTCGCCGCCGCCCTCCTCCTCGCCGCCGCCCGCATCCTCCCTCAGGTCGTCGCCCTCCTCCTCGCGGCCGCCGCCACCTGCCTCCTGACCGGCGCCCTGCACGAGGACGGGCTCGCCGACACCGCCGACGGCCTCGCCGGCGGCGCCACGCCCGAGCGCGCCCTCGAGATCATGCGCGACAGCCGCATCGGCACCTGCGGCGCCCTCGCCCTCGGCCTCGCCATTGCCCTCCGCATCGCGACTCTCGCCGCGATGCCCCTGAGCATCGCCGCCACCGCGCTCGTGGCCGGCCACGCCGCCAGCCGCGCCTCGATGACCCTCGTCGTCGCCACCTCCCGCTACGCCCGCCCGAGCGGCGCCGGCAGCTTCACCGCCGGCGGCACCAGCCCGCGCCGCCTGGCCCTCGCCCTCGCCACGGCCGGCATCGCCCTCCTCCCCCTCGTCCTCGCCGCCGGCTGGCTCGCCGGCCTCGGCGCCCTCCTCGGCCTCGCCGCCGGCCCCCTCGCCAGCCGCGGCTTCGAGCGGCGCCTCGGCGGCTACACCGGCGACACCCTCGGCGCCACGCAGCAGGTGAGCGAGATCGGCCTCGGCCTCGGCCTCCTCGCATGCCTCTGATCCTCCTCCGCCACCCGCGGCCGGACGCGCCCGCCGGCCTCTGCTACGGCAGCAGCGACCTCGCCCCCGCCCCGGACATCGAGGCCGAAGCCCGCCGCCTCGCCCGCCGCCTCCACGGCGTCGACGGCATCGTCTCGAGCCCGCTCCGCCGCTGCGCCGCCCTCGCCGAAGCCCTCGCCGTCCGCCTCGCCGTGCCGCTCCGCCTCGACCCCCGCTGGCGCGAGATCGACTTCGGCGCCTGGGAGGGCCGCCCCTGGGACGCGATCCCCCGGCCCGAGCTCGACGCCTGGGCCGCCGACCTGATGCACGCCCGCCAGCACGGCGGCGAGAGCGTCGCCATGCTCGCCGCCCGCGTCGCGGCGGCGGCCGCCGCCTGCCCGCCCGACCGGCGCACCGCCGTCGTCACCCACGCCGGCCCGATCCGCGCCCTCCTCGCCGCCTGGGAACGGCCGGTCGGCTACGGCGAGCTGATCACGCAGCCATGACCGCCCACAGCGTCAGCGGCCATTTCGGCGAGCTCCTGCAGGGCCGCCTCGGCCCCTCCGGGCCCCTCGCCCTCGTCACCCTGCCCACCGACGCCTTCCGCGTGACTGCCCGCCTCCATCCCTCCGGCCCCTTTCGCCTCGACGCCCCCCACCCCTCGCCCCTCTCCCCCGACGACGCCGCCCGCCTGCATCGCGCCCTCACCGGCACGGCGCCACGCGGCACGCTCGCCCTCAGCGCCACCATGCCCCCCGGCGGCGGGGCCGGCGCCTCCACCGCCGCCCTCCTCGCCGCCGCGGCCGCCTTCACCGGCGGCGCCGACCTGCCGCCCAGCGAGCTCGCCCGCCTCTGCCACGCCATCGAAGGCGCCACCGACCCGCTCATGTACCCCGATCCCGGCGCGCTCCTCTGGGCCCCGCGCGCCGCGCGGCCCCTCGCCGGGCTGCCGCCCCTCCCCGCCTTCCACGTCGCCGGCGGCTTCCTCGGCCCCGGCCGCCGCACCGAC
>NZ_CALLYO010000613.1 GCF_937858865.1 uncultured Amaricoccus sp.
AGGTTGAATCAGAAACCACTAAAAAGCGGAATCCCCTTTATAGGGACAGACCCTAAACAGGTCGACGAAGGCTTGTGCGGCTGAGACATCCCCCTCGACCCCGATAAAGCCTTTGGCGATCAGCAGCGGCAGCGGGGCCGTGCCGTAGACGGCCGCCGCCATCGCATTGCCGCTTCCCGTCAGGACGAAGGGCGCATCGGGTCGCGCAACCGCGGTGGTCGACAGGCGGCCACTCGTCAGCCGCATCTCGAACGCCTCCCTTCCGAAGTCGAACCCCGCCAGCGCCGCGCGCCCGCGCGCCCGGTCGCGCATCAGGTTAACGCCCATCGAGATCATCAGCGCCGAGGGGCTGATGAAGCGCGACGGATCGTGCCCCGGCACGGTCAGCGCCCAGCGGCACAGCGCCTCCAGCACCGGCAGCAGGCCGCGCCCCGCATCGGTCAGGGAATAGATGCCCAGACGCTCGTCATGCAGCACTACCCCGGCGTCCCGCAGCTGCGCCAGCCGCCCGTTGAGGACGCTCGCGGTTATGCCCGGCATGCCGGCGCGCAGCATCTGGAAGCGCTTGGGCGCGAACATCAGCTCACGCACCACGAGCAGCGCCCAACGGTCGCCGATCAGGTTGAGCGCATGCGCGCCGAGACAGCCTTCGTCATAGCGGATGCGCGAGGTTTCGCCGGGCTTGGTCACACATCAAGACTATCAGTTGTTTTTTACTACTGCAAGCGGCATGCTCGAATCGAAGGCACTTTCGCCCTGTCGAGAGGAGACATGAAGATGACCTATTTCACCGGCTCCATCGCCGCGGTCCCGGCCGCGAACAGGCAGAAATACGTCGACCACGTGAACGCCGTCTGGCCGCTGTTCCGGAACCACGGCGCCACCCGCATGGTCGAGACCTGGGGCGTCGATGTCCCCAAGGGCAAGGTCAACGATCTCTACGGGGCAGTGAACGCCAAGGAGGGCGAGGTCGTCGTCTTTGCCTGGCTCGAATGGCCGGACAAGGCCACCACCGATGCCGCCTGGCAGAAGATGCAGGGCGATCCGGCCATGACGGGAATGGACATGCCCTTCGACGGCAGCCGCATGATCTTCGGCGGGTTCGAGCCGGTCTTCGAGGGCGGGACCGACCAGGGTGCGGGATGCTTCCAGGGCTTCGCGCTGGCCGTGCCCGAGAAGAACAAGGCCGCCCACGTCAAGATGGCCGGCGAGGCGTGGGAGGATGCGTTCCAGCCCAATGGCTGTCTCGGGATCGTCGAGGCCTGGGGCGTGGACGTGCCGCGCGGCAAGCAGACCGACTTCTATCGCGCCAGCAAGGCCGAGGACGGCGAGGTTCCGCTGTTCAGCTGGACCGCATGGCCCGACAAGGCCACCTGCGACGCCGCCGCCAAGGCGATGGAGGCCGGCATGGAGGGGCAGGAGTTCCCCGAGATGCCCTTCGACGGGAAGCGAATGATGTGGGGCGGGTTCGAGCCCGTCTTCGATTCGGACAAGGGCCGATGAGCGTCGTCCTCTACACCCTCGGCTGGGTGCCAGACTTTCCCTGCGGCTTCGTGCGCGATCTGCGCGTGCGGTGGACGCTCGAGGAGATCTTGCGCCCCTACAAGGTCGCCACGGTTCCCTCGGACCCGAAAAGCGACGAACACCGCGCCATCCAGCCCTTCGGGCAGGTGCCCGCGATCCGGGACGGCGACCTGACGCTGTTCGAAAGCGGCGCGATCGTGCTGCATCTGACTGAGGGCACCCCGCTGCTGCCGGAGGGTCGCCGCGCCGAGGTGACGCAATGGCTGATCGCCGCGCTCAACACCGTCGAGATCGCCAGCAGCGGGTGGATAGGTATGGTGCTGGCCGGACGCTGGCCCGAGATCTTCGGCCCGCCGTCGCCGCCCGAGGCCGTCGAATACGCCCGTCGGACCGTGATCGCCAGGCTGGACGCGCTGGAGCGGCTGATGGCGGATCGCGACTGGATCGTCGGCGATTTCAGCGCGGCCGACATCATCATGGTCGACACGCTGCGCGTCATCGAAGCCGAGGGTGAGTTGACCGACCATCCGGCGCTGACCAGCTATGTGGCGCGCCACCGCCCGGGCTGCCTTCGGCAAGGCCATGGCCGATCACATGGACCACTGGCAGGCAGCGGATGGCGCGCGTCAAATGGAGAGGTCCGCCTGAGCCGCATTCCAATGGCAAGAGAGCGACGATGAGCTTTCAGGGTACCTCCTGCTGGTACGGTGGTGAGCGGAAGCCGAGCCCACTGCCCACCTCGCCTCTTTCTCCGCCGCCGGGATTTGGGAACCCCGTCAGGCCCGCCGGACACAGCGGAAGCCGATGTGGCTCATGCCGGTGTCGACCATCTGGGCGTGGCGCGCCGCTGGCCGGTAGCGGCGCGGGATCAGGATCTCGGGCTCGGCGGGATCGTAGCTGCCCTCGCGGCCGGGACCGCGCGGGTTGTCGGCGGCGCAGCAGCTGGGCTTGTCCGGGTTCGCCGCCGCGTGGCCGGCGGCGAACCAGTCGGTGGTCCATTCCCAGACGTTGCCGCAGACCTCGTGGAGGCCGTAGCCGTTCGGCGGGAAGGACCTCACCGGGCAGGTCCCGGCGTGGCGGTCCTCGGCAAGGTTCTGCCACGGGAAGGCGCCCTGCCAGGTGTTGGCGACGTGCCGGGCCGCGCGGGGCGAGCTCGTCTCCCCAAGCGAACTCGGCGCCGTCGAGGCCGCCGCGGGCGGCGTACTCCCATTCGGCTTCGGTGGGCAGCGACTTGCCGGCCCAGGCGGCGTAGGCTTCGGCGTCCTCGAAGGCGACGTGGACGACCGGGTGATCCTTTAGGCCCTTGATCGAGCTTTCCGGGCCTTCGGGGCGGCGCCAGCAGGCGCCGGTCACCCACGACCACCAGTTGCGGAAGTCACGGGCGTCGACCGGCCCGGGCGTCATGTGGAAGACCGTGCTGCCGTGCGCAGTCATGGCGTCCTCGATGGCGATCGACTTCGTCTCGGGCCTGACCCTCGAGGGGTTCCAGGAGGTCGCGGCCGGGCTTGGCCGGGACACGATCCTGATCATCCTCACGATCTACGAGGACGCGGCCGGGCTGCAGTTTACGCCGCTCAATGCCGCGCAGCTGATCGCCGAACGCTCGAGGGCTCCCTCCTGGGCGGTCTACGACACCTTCATCGGGGGCTGCGTGGTCGGCGGCGAGGTGCAGCGCTTCCGCGACGTAGGCGCGGCGATGGCCGAGCAGGCGCTGCGGCTGGTCGAGGGCGACGTCGAGGTCGCGCCGATGCGCGAGGTGCCGGCACGGCCGGTCGTGGACTGGCGCCAGCTGCAGCGCTTCGGGCTCGACCGCGACCTGCTGCCGGCGAACGCCGTGCTGGAGGTCTACAATCCCTCCGCCTGGGAACGGTATCGGCTGCAGATACTCCTCGCGGTCGCCGTCATCCTTCTCCAGTCCGCCACCATCGCCGCTCTGGTGATCCAGGATCGCCCCCGTCGATCGGCACAGCGCGAGGTCGCCGCACGCCGCGCCGAACTCGCGCATGTCTCGCGTATCGCCCAGCTCGGCGAGCTGTCGGGGGCGCTGGCGCATGAGCTGAACCAGCCGCTGACCTCGATCCTCGCCAACGCCGAGACCGGGTCGCAGCTGATCGCGCGCGAGCCGGTCGATCTCGAGGAGATCGCGGCGATCCTCGCCGACATCGCCGAGGACGACCGACGGGCGGCCGTAATCATCGTCGAGCTCAGGCGGCTGATGTCGAAGGGCGAGACCGACTTCGCGATCTTGGATCTCAACCGCACGGTCGATGCGACCGTCCGGCTGATCCGGAGCGAGCTGCTGATGAGGGAGGTCACGGTCGAGCAAAGGCTGGCCCGCGTGGAGATGCCGGTGCGCGCCAGCCGCCCGCAATTGAAGCAGGTGCTGCTCAATCTCTTGCTGAGCGCGGCGGACGCGATGGCGGAGCAGCCGACCCAGACGCGGCGGGTGACGATAGCGACGATGCTGCGGGACGACGGCTGGCGCGAACTGTCGGTGCACGACCAGGGTCCCGGCCTGTCCGAAGCGGTCGCGGCCGATCCGTTCCGGCCGTTCGCGACCACCAAGACCACCGGGCTCGGCCTCGGCCTCTCGATCTGCCGGACCATCGTCCAGGCGCATGGCGGAACGCTTGAGTTCGACGAAACGGCCGACAATGGTGCCCGCGTCGTTCTCGCCCTGCCGCCGCTATGACCGGACCCGAGCCGCCCCCGATCATCCATCTGGTCGATGACGACCCGGCCGTGCGGCGGGCGCTGAAGCGGCTGCTGGCGGCGGCCGGTCACGCCTGCGAGACCCACGAGAGCGCCGAGGCGTTCCTCTCCCGGACCAGCGGTACGGAGCCCGGCTGCGCGATCATCGACCTGCAGCTTCCCGGCGCCAGCGGCCTCGACCTGCAGGCCCGGCT
>NZ_CALLYO010000614.1 GCF_937858865.1 uncultured Amaricoccus sp.
CCTCGGCGGGGGTGACCATGGGGTCGCAGATCCTGAGCGTGCAGCCGGTGGCGCGGAGCTTCGCGACCAGCGGCCCGACAGGCGTGAAGCGGCAGTCGCCGGAGTTGCTCTTGAAGGAGAAGCCGAGCAGGGCGACCCTGGCGTCGCGGGGCGCCAGCCCGCGCTCGGCCAGGGCGCCCATGACCCGGTCGAAGACGTGGCCGGGCATCGAGTCGTTGACCGCGCGCGAGGCCTTGGGGATCATGAGCTCGATGCCGGCGCGGCGGCCGAGGGCGTCGACGAACCAGGGGTCCTTGGTCAGGCAGTAGCCGCCGACCCCGTTGGCCGGATAGAGGATGTTGACGTGGTGCTGGCCCTTCTTGAGGGTGTTGGCGCCGCGGATCACCTCCATGACGTCGATCGGGAAGGGCAGGGCGTCGACCAGCTTGGCGAGCTCGTTGGCGAGCGCGATGTTGAGGTCGATCCAGAGGTTGTCGGCGAGCTTCACCATCTCGGCCGCCTCCGGCGAGGCGACGCACATCACCTCGACCGGCAGCGCCTCGCGCCAGAAGGCGGCTGCCGCCGCGCCGGCCGCGGCGTCGATGCCGCCGACGAGGATCGGAATCTGGGAGAGCTCGCGGATCGCCGCGCCCTCGGCGAGGCGCTCGGGGCTGAAGGCCATGTGCACCTTCGCCGCGGGGGCGATCACCTCCTCGTACATGGCGCGGGTGGTGCCGGGGGGGACCGTGCTCTTGATCATCACGATCTGGCCGTCGTGCAGATGCGGCGCCACGCTCGCGCAGGCGGCGCGGATGTGGGCGAGATCGGCGGTATAATCCTCCGAGAGCGGGGTGCCGACGGTGATGAGGACGGCGCGGGCGCCCCTGGCGGCGGACGGGTCGGTCGAAGCGGCGAGCCGGCCGGCGGCCACGCCCTTGCCCACCAGCTCGTTCAGGCCCGGCTCGGGGATCGGGCAGCGGCCAGCCCTGACCTCCTCGATCATCTTCGCGTTGGTGTCGATGCCGACCACCGAGAAGCCGCGGTCAGCGAGGACGGCGGCAATCACGCTTCCGATGTAGCCGAATCCAATCACCGCGACGTCGGGCATGGGGAACTCTCACACTGGGAAACCAAGACGGGACAGGAAATGCGGGCCGGGGGCGGGAAGCATCGGCAGACTACTCGGCACCATCCTCATACGCTCCCCTCCGGCCGCATCGCACGGATCGGGCCGGCCTCACGACGACGGGCACGCCCTAGCACGGGATCACCGCCCGGGAAAGCCGTTTCGCC
>NZ_CALLYO010000615.1 GCF_937858865.1 uncultured Amaricoccus sp.
CGTTGAGCACGCCGACCCGGTCGCCCATCGACATCGCCTCGATCTGGTCGTGGGTGACGAAAAGGAAGGTGGCGCCGAGCGCGTTCTTCAGGTCCTTGAGTTCGGAGCGGAGCGCCTCGCGCAGCTTGGCGTCGAGGTTCGAGAGCGGCTCGTCCATCAGGAAGGCGTTCGGGTCGCGGACGATGGCGCGGCCGATCGAGACGCGCTGCATCTCGCCGCCGGAGAGCCGGTCGGTCTTGCGGTCGAGCAGGTGCTCGATGCGGAGCATCTTCGCCGCGCGGCCGACGCGCCGCTCGATCTCGTCGGGGCTGAAGTCGCGCACCCGCGAGCGGAGCGGGAAGGCGAGGTTCTGCCGCACGGTGTAGCGCGGGTAGAGGGAGTAGTACTGGAAGACCAGCGCCACGTCGCGCTGGGCGACGCTCCAGGCGGAGGCGTCCTCGCCGCCGATCGAGATGGTTCCGGTCTCCGGCTTCTCGAGGCCGGCGATCAGCCGCAGCGTCGTCGTCTTGCCGGCGCCGGTCGGGCCGAGCATGACGAAGAACTCGCCGTCGGCGATGGTGAGGGTCAGATCGTCGAGCGCCCGCTGGCCGAGGAAGCTCTTGCCGACGCCGTTCAGGGCGATCTCAGCCATGCGCCGGCTCCAGCTTCAGCACGTCGCCGCTCGTCGCGTCGAAGAAGTGCACCTGCGGCACGTCGAGGCGCGCCCAGACCGCCTCGCCGGGCCGCCGCACGAAGCCGCTCGGGGTGCGCGCCTTGATGAGACGCTCGCCCACCTTCAGGTCGACGATGTCGTAGGCGCCGAGCGGCTCGATGAAGTGGGCCTCGACGGGGCGGAGCCCGGGGGCCGCCTCGCGCGCCACCCGCACCGCCTCGGGCCGGACGCCGACGACGAGCTCGTGCCCCGCCGGCAGCGCCGCTCCGAGCCGGGCGGCGAGCTCGCCCGGGAAGGCGAAGGCCGGGCCGCCGCCGATCGCCACCGCCGTCTCCGCGCCGTCGGGGCGGATCTCGGCCGGGACGATGTTCATCACCGGCGAGCCGACGAACTGGGCCACGAAGAGGTTGACCGGGTGGAGGTAGACCTCGGACGGCGTGCCCACCTGCTGCAGCACGCCGTCGTTCATCACCGCCACCCGGTCGGCGAGGCTCATCGCCTCGACCTGGTCGTGGGTGACGTAGACGCTGGTGGTGCCGTTCTCGATGTGCAGCCGCTTCAGCTCGGCGCGCATGTCCTCGCGCAGCTTCGCGTCGAGCGCGCCGATCGGCTCGTCCATGAGCAGCGCCTTGGGGCGGCGCACCAGCGCCCGGCCGATCGCGACGCGTTGCAGGTCGCCGCCGGAGAGGGCGGAGGGGCGCTTGGCGAGCAGCGGCTCGATGCGCAGCGAGGCGGCGACGTCCTTCACCTTGCGCTCGATCTCGGCGCGGGTCTCGCCGGTGGCGCGCAGCGGGAAGGCGATGTTCTCGAAGGCGGTCAGGTGGGGGTAGAGCGCGAAGAGCTGGAAGACGAAGGCGATGTCGCGCTCGCCCGGCGGCAGGTCCTGCACCGGCCGCTCGTCGATGGTGATCAGGCCGCTGTCGATCTCCTCGAGCCCGGCGATTGCGCGCAGCGTCGTCGTCTTGCCGCAGCCCGAGGGCCCGAGCAGCACCACGAACTCGCCGTCGGCGATCTCGAGGTTCAGCTGCCGGATGACGTAGTTGGCGCCGAAATACTTCTCGATGCCCCTGAGGCCGATGTTCGCCATTCACTTCTCTCCGGGGCGCGAACTGACGTGGCTGAAGACGATGAACCCCGCGAGGCCGATCAGCGTGATGGTGACGCCGTAGCGGTGCAGGAA
Source organism: uncultured Amaricoccus sp. (assembly GCF_937858865.1). Taxonomy (GTDB): domain Bacteria; phylum Pseudomonadota; class Alphaproteobacteria; order Rhodobacterales; family Rhodobacteraceae; genus Amaricoccus. The sequence continues at coordinate 1,833 of NZ_CALLYO010000615.1, forward strand.
GAGGCTCCACGGCTGCAAGAGCGCCACGATGCCCGCCACCATGACCCACTGCGCGATCGCCTCCCAGGTGCGCGGTCCGAGACCCATCGCCGCCCCCTACTTGCGGATCGCGCCGAAGGTCACCCCGCGCAGGAGGTGATGGCGGAGCGCGAAGGTGAAGATCGCGACCGGCAGCAGGAAGAGGAAGGTCCCCGCCGCGATCGTCGTCCAGTCGGTGAGGCCCGAGCCCACCTGGGCCGGGATGAAGGGCGGCGCGGTCTGCGCCCGGCGGTTGGTCATGATGAGCGCGAAGGCGTACTCGTTCCAGGCGATGATGAAGCAGAAGACCGCCGTCGCCGCGATGCCGGTGACCGCCTCGGGCAGCACGATCTTCCAGAAGGCCTGCATCCGGGTGTAGCCGTCGACGAGGGCGGCCTCCTCGTACTCCTTCGGGATCTCGTCCATGAACCCCTTCATCAGCCAGACCGAGAAGGAGAGGTTGAAGGCGGTATAGAGGATGATCAGCCCGAGGTGGCTGTCGGTGAGGCCGATCGCCCGGTACATCAGGAACATCGGGATGGCGACGACGACCGGCGGCAGCATGCGGGTCGAGAGGATGAAGAAGAGCCAGTCGTTCTCGGCCGGCACGCGGAAGCGGGAGAAGCCGTAGGCGGTGAGCGTGCCCATGCCGACCGCGAGCACCGTGCTGGTGATCGCGACGATCAGGCTGTTCATGAAGCGGCTCGGATAGGCCGAGAGCTGCACCTCGCCCTTCACGCGGAGCACCCGCTCGCCGCCGTCGAAGATGCGCTGCTCCCACCAGGGCGCGGCAGCATAGGTTTCCGGCTCCACCGGCTGGCGCAGCTGCACCCGCTTGGTGAAGAGCTTCACGAAGGCGGTCGTCTCGGGCGTGAAGAAGACCGTTGGCGGCACCGAGGTCGCCTGGTCGCGCGGCTTGAAGGCCGTGGAGCCGATCCAGTAGATCGGCGCGAGGAAGATGAGCGTCACCACCAGGACCGCGGCGATGGCGAGGCGGTTGCGGATGCGCTTGCCGGGCGAGGCGACCATCGCCATCTCAGCGCTCCTTCACCTTGTTCAGGTACTTCACGTAGATGTTGGTGATTGCCACCACCACGATCAGCACGATGTAGGCGAGCGCGCTCGACCGCCCGGTCTGCCATTCCTGGAAGGCCATCTTGTAGAGCCGGATCGAGATCGTCTCGGTCGTCGGCTGGCCGGACATGATGTAGGCGAGGTCGAAGGTCTTGAAGGCCTCCATGGTGCGGAAGATGATCGCGATGAGCAGGATCGGCGCCACGAGCGGCAGCGTGATGCGGGTGAAGCTGTACCAGCCGCTCGCCCGGTCGATCGCCGCCGCCTCGTAGAGGTGCTGCGGCACCGCCGAGAGGCCGGCGAGCGAGAGCAGCATCACGAAGGGCGCCCACATCCAGATGTCGGTGATCGCCACCGCGTAGAGCGCGTGGTTCGGGTTCGACAGCCAGTCGAACGAGCCGAGGCCGAGGGCGTAGTTGATCGGGCCCCAGGACGGGTCGTAGAGCAGCTTCCAGAAGAGCCCGACCACCGCCATCGACATCATCATCGGCAGGAGCAGGAGCGTGGTGACGAAGCCCTTCATCGGGAAGGTCCGGTTGAGCAGCATCGCGAGCCCGAAGCCGACCACGACCTGGCCCGTGACCGAGACGATCACGTACTTGGCGGTGACGGTGAAGTTGCGCCAGACGTTCGGGTCGCTGAGGAGCTCGCGGTAGTTCCTGAGGCCGACGAAGCGCGCCGGCTCGCTCACCGAGGCACGGAAGTCGGTGAACGAGTAGCCGAGCGAGTAGATCAGCGGAAAGACGTTGAAGATGATGAGGAAGGCGATCGTCGGAATGATGAAGGCATTCCGGATGGCGAGATCGCTCCACCCCTGGGCCGCCGCCCGGGACCGGGTGTCTAGTCGTGCCAGCACGGTGTCTCTTCCCTGTCGGACCGGTTCTTGGCGCGGGGGCCGGGCGCCGGGCCCGGCCCCCTTCGGCCGTCAGCTGCGGCCGTACTTCTTGAAGGTCTCCTGCCAGTCCTGCGAGAGGCCGTCGAGCACCTCCTTCGCCGTGCCCTCGCCGCCGACCACGTAGGGATAGATCCGGTTGTTGATCTGGGTCAGCAGCTCGGCGTACTCGGGCACCGCCCAGAAGTCCTTCACCATGAACATCGACTGGTAGAAGGCCTCGTTGTAGGGCGTCGCGTTGCGGAACTCCTCGGACTCGAGGATGTTCTTGCTGGCGGTATAGCCGCCGAGCTCGGCCCAGCGCTTCTGCACGTCGTCCTGGATGAACCACTCGAGGAACTTCATCGCCTCCTCCTGGTTCTTCGAGTAGGAGACGATCGAGATGCCCTGGCCGCCGAGCGCGGCATGCTGGTCGCCGTCCGGCCCGGCCGGGTTGGCGAAGAAGCCGGTGACCTCGGCGTGCGGGTTGATCGCCGGGTTCACCAGCGCCGGGAAGAAGGCGAAGTAGTTCATGCTCATCGCCGCCAGGCCCTCGGTGATCGCCTGGTTGTCCTCCTGGAAGAAGGTCTTGCCCCAGTTGGGCGGCGTGAACTGGTAGAGGTCGCGGTACATCTCGAGCGCCGCCACCGCCTTGTCGGAGTTCACGATGCCCTCGACCTCGTAGGTCGAATAGTCGCCGAGGTCGCCGCCGTAGGAGAAGAGGGCGTTCTCGTAGCCCATGACCAGCGCGTCATAGGAGTTGTCGGTGTAGATCGCGACGCCATAGCGGTTCTGGTCCGGCCGGTGGAAGAACTCGGCGATGTCGCGCAGCTCGGCCCAGGTCTTCGGCGGGGCGAGGTCGTAGCCGTACTTGGCCTTGAAGGCCTCCATCTCGGCCGGATCCTCGAACCAGTCCTTGCGGTAGGCCCAGCCCGTCGCGTCGCCCTCGGCCGGGACGGCCCAGTACCTGCCGTCGTACTCGGCATAGGCCTTGACCGTGGCCGGCGCCATGATCTCGTCGAGCTTGTTCTTCTTGAACCAGTCGGTCAGGTCGACATAGTGCCCGCCGGTCGATCCCGCCCCCAGCCACTGGCTGTCGCCGACCACCATGTCGTAGGTGTCGCCCTTGGCGTTGAACTCGGTGAAGGCCTTGGTCTGGAAGTCCGACCAGGGGGTCGTCTCCACCGTGACGGTCACGCCCGTCTCCTCGGTGTATTCGTTCACCAGCTCCTGCAGGTAGTTGGCCGGATCCCACTCCGCCCAGAAGATGGTGAGCTCCTGTGCCGCCGCCGGAAGCGCGGCCATTCCCATGGCGAGCGCGCTCGACGCGCCGGCCAGCAGTCCGAATAGGCGCCGTCTCTGCATCACGTTCGTTCCTCCCATGTTAACACCTTGAAGCGCCGTCCCGCGGCGCCGCGATGCTCGTCTTGTTGTTGCCCGTGTCGAGGCTTGTGTCGATGCCCGTGTCGAGGCTTGGGTAAAGGCTCGTGTAAAGGCTCGTGCTCAAGCCGGTCTTCCGCTCGCGTCAGCCCTCCCTGCCGTTTCCGCCTCGGCGACCGCGGCGCGCACCAGGACCTGCGCCGACCAGAGTGCCACGTCGCGCGCCTGGGCGCCGTCGAGCCCCCAGATGTCCTTCAGCACCACGAAGGCCTCGGTGCCGAAGACGAGCGACAGCGCCTGGCGCAGCCGGTCGAAGGCCTCGGCCGCCATCTGCCCGCGCAAGGGCGCGAGCGCGTTGTAGAGCACCGCCTTGCGGTTGCCGCGCACGATCGGCGCCTCGTCGCCCAGCGTGCCGGCGCGGCGGCGGCTCCACTGGTCCATCGCCTGCAGGAGCGCGGCGCGCAGCGTCGCCTCGTACTCGTCGAGCCGCGGATAGGCGAAGGCGAGCAGTCCCTCGACCCGCGCCTCGGCGTCGGGCAGGTCGGAGCGCCAGGCGAGGATCGGCCCGAGCGCCTCGTCCACCGCCGCCTGCACCAGCGCCGCCTGGGTCGGGAAGTAGCGATAGGCGGTGGCGCGCGACACCTCGGCCGCCTCGGCCACGTCGGTCACCGAAGGCACCCGGCCGGACTGCATGAGCTGCATCGCCGTGTCGAGCAGGAGCCGCCGGGTCCGGGCCCGCGGCCCGGTTTCGCGCAATGCAATTTCCTCGCCTTCGGGTGAGACGTGCATGTCAATATGATACGAGCGTCTCAGGGCGAAAGCAACCGCCTTTCACCCGGCGGCGTGCCCGGTCGGCATCCTCGGCCGGGGCGTCAGCGGCGGTCGCGCATGCCGAGGAGGCGGAGGCGCAGCGCGGTGATCTTGATGAAGCCGGCGGCGTCCTTCTGGTCGTAGGCGCCGGCGTCCTCCTCGAAGGTGACGTGGGATTCCGAGTAGAGCGACTGCGGCGAGGAGCGGCCGACGACGCTGGCGCTGCCCTTGTAGAGCTTCACGCGCACGCTGCCCGAGACGTGCTCCTGGCTTCGGTCGATCAGGGCCTGGAGCATCTCGCGCTCCGGCGAGAACCAGAAGCCGTTGTAGATGAGCTCGGCGTATTTCGGCATCAGCTCGTCCTTGAGGTGGGCGGCGCCGCGGTCGAGGGTGAGGGACTCGATGCCGCGGTGGGCGGCGAGGAGCACGGTGCCGCCGGGGGTCTCGTAGATGCCGCGGGACTTCATGCCGACGAAGCGGTTCTCCACCAGGTCGAGGCGACCGACGCCGTGCCTGCCGCCGAGCTCGTTCAGGCGGGTGAGGAGGGCGGCGGGGGAGAGGGGGGCGCCGTTGATGGAGACGGGGTCGCCCTTCTCGAAGCCGATCTCGATGTATTCCGGAGTGTCGGGCGCCTTCTCCGGGTCGGTGGTGCGCTGGTAGACGTAAGCCGGCGCCTCCTCGGCGGGGTCCTCCAGCACCTTGCCCTCGGAGGAGGTGTGCAGGAGGTTGGCGTCGACCGAGAAGGGGGCTTCGCCGCGCTTGTCCTTGGCGATCGGGATCTGGTTCTTCTCCGCGAATTCAAGGAGTTTGGTGCGGGAGGTGAGATTCCACTCGCGCCAGGGGGCGATGACGCGGATCGACGGGTCGAGCGCGTAGGCGGAGAGCTCGAAGCGGACCTGGTCGTTGCCCTTGCCGGTGGCGCCGTGGGCGATGGCGTCGGCGCCGGTCCGGTGGGCGATCTCGACCAGGCGCTTGGAGATGAGCGGACGGGCGATCGAGGTGCCGAGCAGGTAGAGGCCCTCGTACTCGGCGTTGGCGCGGAACATCGGGAAGACGAAGTCGCGCACGAACTCCTCGCGCAGGTCCTCGATGAAGATGTTTTCGGGCGCGATGCCGAGCAGCTCGGCCTTCCTGCGCGCCGGCTCCAGCTCCTCGCCCTGGCCGAGGTCGGCGGTGAAGGTGACCACCTCGCAGCCGTACTCGGTCTTCAGCCACTTCAGGATGATCGAGGTGTCGAGGCCGCCGGAATAGGCGAGGACGACCTTCTTCGGGGACGACATGCGGCGGGCCTCCATGGCGGTTCGGGCTGGCTCTAGGCGGTTTTCCGCGGGCCGGCAAGCCGGGCTTCAGGCGAGGAAGCCGCCGACCGCGGCGATGAAGGCGGCGGGGGCGTCGGCGTGCAGCCAGTGGCCGGCGGCGGCGAGCGTCTCGTGCCGGGCGGCGGGGAAGAGGGTGCGGATGCGCGGCCAGTGCTCGGGGCGGACGTAGTCGGACCGCGCGCCGGTCAGGAAGAGGGTCGGGCCGCCGAAGCTCGCCTGCACCGCCGGGAAGGTCATGATGGCGGGCATCTGCGCGGCGAGCGCCTCGAGGTTCAGCTTCCAGCGGGCGCGGCCCTCCTCGACCGCGAGGCTCTGCAGCAGGAAGGCGCGCAGGGACGGCTCGGGGACATGGGCGGCGAGGCCGGCGTCGGCGTCGGAGCGGCGGTTGACGGCGGAGAGATCGACCGCCTGCATGGCCCGGACGTAGGGCATCTGGCTGTGGCCGTATTCGACCGGCGCGATGTCGGCGACGACGAGGCGGTTGACGAGGGACGGCTCGGTCAGGGCGAGCATCATCGCCGCCTTGCCGCCCATCGAGTGGCCGAGCATGTCGGCGCGGCCGCCGTGCGCGGCGATGGTCTCGGCGAGGTCGCCCGCCATGGCGAGGTAGCTGTGCTCGGGGCTGCGCGGGCTGTCGCCGTGGTTGCGCATGTCGACGGTCACCACCTGCCGGTCGTGGGCGAGGCGCCTGGCGATCGCCCCCCAGTTGCGGGCCGAGCCGAAGAGGCCGTGGGCGACGAGGAGGGGCGGGTGGGCGCCCGGGTCTGCGCTCTGGGCGCCGGTGACGGTGGTGGCGAGATGCATCAGATGATCAGGCTGGTGATGACGGCGTCGTCGGTGATGTCGACCCAGGTGAAGCCGGCGGCGGCCATGCGCGCCTCGAGGGCCTCGAAGTTCGCGCGCACCGTGGTCTCGATGCCGAGGAGGACGGAGCCGAAGTTGCGGGCGGACTTCTTCAGGTACTCGAAGCGGGAGATGTCGTCGTCGGGACCAAGGACGGCGAGGAACTCGCGCAGCGCGCCGGGGCGCTGCGGCAGGCGGAGGATGTAGTATTTCTTGCGCCCCTCCCAGCGCAGCGCGCGCTCCTTCACGTCGGGCAGGCGCTCGAAGTCGAAGTTGCCGCCGGAGACGACGGCGACCACCGTCCTGCCGGCGACGTCGAGGTCGCGGAGCGCGTCGACGGCGAGCGCCCCGGCCGGCTCGAGGACGACGCCCTCGACGTTCAGCATCTCGAGCATGGTGGCGCAGATGCGGTTCTCCGGGGCGAGGAGCGCGTCCCCGGGGGCGAAGCGGCCGAGGACGGCGAAGTTGCGGTCGCCGATGCGGGCGACGGCCGCGCCGTCGACGAAGTTGTCGACCGCGGGGAGGGTGACGAGCGCGCCCGCCTCCAGCGCCCGGCGCAGGCTCGGCCCGCCCTCGGGCTCGACGAAGCGGACGGCGGTGGCGGGAGAGAGGGCGTCCGCGACCTGCACCATGCCCGAGGCGAGGCCGCCGCCGCCGACCGGGATGACGAGGAGATCGGGGGCAGGCAGCTCCTCGAGGATCTCGAGGGCGCAGGTCGCCTGGCCCTCGATCACGTCGGCATCGTCGAACGGGGGCAGGAAGAGGGCGCCGGTCTCCTGGGTGAAGGCCTGGGCGGCGCGCAGCGTGGCGTCGAAATAGTCGCCGACCAGGCGGATCTCGACCCGGCCGCCGCCGAACTGGCGGGTCTTGTCGATCTTCTGCTGCGGGGTCGTCACCGGCATGAAGACGACACCGTCGGTGGCGAAATGGCGGCAGGCGTAGGCCATGCCCTGGGCGTGGTTGCCGGCCGAGGCGCAGACGAAGCGCCGCCGGTCGGGGCGGAGGGCGAGCGCCTTGCGCATGGCGTTGAAGGCGCCGCGGAGCTTGTAGGAGCGGACCGGGCTCAGGTCCTCGCGCTTCAGCCAGACGTCGGCGCCGTAGCGGGCGGAGAGATAGTCGTTGCGCTGCAGCGGCGTCGGCGGGAAGAGCTCGCGCAGCGCCGCGGCCGCTTCGCGCACGCCGGCCGTGAAGTCCCGGGCGCCCGTGCTGTCGTCTCTACAGGTCATGCCCGATCCTCCTCGGCCTGCATATGACGAAGGCGGGAGGAGTTAAAGCCCGGCTGCCGGACTCACCTCCCGGTGAGGTCTCGCACGCCGGCGTTGCATGGCGTGTTCCTTTGCCCTCAATAGCGGCACCCGGATCGGCCGGACCCGCCCCCGCGCGGCCAGGGCCGATCACCCCCAGAGACGGTGGCCGCCCCGTGTTCGTATCCTACTTTCCCAATCCGCCGCGCCTCTTCTTCTGGTCGGCGGTGCTCTGGTCAGCCGTCTGCGTCGCCGGATGGTATCTCGGCGGCGCGGCGCTCGGCGACGGCCTCGGCTTCGCGGGGCCGCCGGACGGGCGGCTCCCGATCGGGGTCTCCCGCTTCTGGTCGGGGCCCTTCCTCTGGTTCTACCTCTACTATCTCGTCTCGGTCGGCATCTTCGCCGCCTTCTGGAAGGTCGCCGCGCCGCATCCCTGGTGGAGCTGGTCGGTGCCCGGCTCGGCGCTCATCCTCTTCGCCACCTATTTCCAGGTCGAGCTGACCGTCGCGGTCAACGCCTGGTACGGCCCCTTCTTCGACATGATCCAGGCGGCGCTCGACAAGTCGCGCCCGGTCACGCTCGGCGACTTCTACGGCGGCATCGTCACCTTCCTCAGCATCGCGCTCGTCTATGTCGCGGTCGGGGTGCTGACGCTCTTCTTCGTCAGCCACTGGATCTTCCGCTGGCGCACGGCGATGAACGGCTACTACATGAGCCACTGGCCGCGGCTCCGCCGCATCGAGGGCGCCTCGCAGCGCGTGCAGGAGGACACCATGCGGTTCTCCCAGACGACCGAGCGGCTGGGGGTCAACCTGCTCGACGCGATCATGACGCTGATCGCCTTCCTGCCGGTGCTGGTGGCGCTCTCGAAGGACATCACCGAGGTGCCGCTGCTCGGCGCCGTGCCCTATCCGCTGGTGACGGCCGCGCTGCTCTGGTCCGCCTTCGGCACCGTCTTCCTGGCGCTCGTCGGCTTCAAGCTCCCGGGCCTCGAGTTCCGCAACCAGCGCGTCGAGGCCGCCTACCGCAAGGAGCTCGTCTACGGCGAGGACGACCCCGCGCGCGCCGATCCGGTCACCGCCGCCGAGCTCTTCGCCAACGTGCGGCGCAACTACTTCCGGCTGTATTTCCACTACACCTACTTCAACGTCGCCCGCATCTTCTACCTGCAGATCGACAACATGTTCGGCTACGTGATCCTCGCCCCCGCCATCGTCGCCGGGGCGATCACGCTCGGGCTGATGAACCAGATCCTGAACGCGTTGAGCCAGGTGCGCTCGTCGTTCCAGTATCTGGTCAACTCCTGGACGACGGTCATCGAGCTCGTCTCGATCTACAAGCGCCTGCGCGCCTTCGAGGCGACGATCCACGGCGAGCTGCTGCCCACCATCGACCGCGAGTTCATGGCCGCCACGCAAGTCCGCGGCTCGGCGCCGCTCGTCGACGGCTAGGGCGCTTGCGCCGCCCTCGCGCGGAAGCTATGAGGTGCCGGCGCGAGGCCCCAGTAGCTCAGCCGGTAGAGCAACTGTTTCGTAAATAGTAGGTCGGCGGTTCGAGTCCGTCCTGGGGCACCACAAATCCAGTTACTTGGCGGCGCTTCTTCATGTCCGTCCGAGCGTCACCCGACTCGGACGGAGCCGTCGCGCCGCGCGGCGGCGATTCACGGACATCGAACCCGGGCCTTTTTGCGCATCGGCCGAACCCGGCAGCCTCATCCGCGTTGGGGGAGATATCCAACCGAGGAGGAGCCGATGAACATTCAGTCCGACGCACCGATCGAGGACGAGATCGCGAGGGTCGCCCACGCCATCTGGGAAGCCGAGGGCCAGCCGGAGGGCCGTGATCACGAACACTGGATGCGGGCGAAGCGGTTGATCGAGGAGGGCCGCGCCGAGGTCGAGTTCCCGGCGAGTGCCGCTCCGCGCCCGGTGCAGCCGGGCTTCGAGGACGCGGCCCCGGGCATGGTCCCGTCGATGAAGGAGGAGCCGGGGGACGAGCTGCAGGAGGAGCCGGGCGGGCGCTTCGCGAAGCAGCTCGCCGATCTTCCGGAAGAACCGGATCGCCAGCGCGAGTAACGAAGTTTTAACCTGACGAATCCCTTCAGGATCAATGGGATACCTATAGTTTCGCGCGCGAAATCCTGATTTCGCAGGGGCTCGACGCGCCTGCCGGGCGGCCCGCCCCGGTGGTTCTCGCTCTTTCCTTACCCCGACGCCATGTGATAGCCGGGCGGGGAGCATTCGTGCGTGGCCCGGGTGGGCGGTTCGAGCCCGTCCGGGGCACGGCGCTTATTTCCACCGTCGGAGGGCCACGGACGGCCCCTGCGCAGCGGGGACGGCGTGAAGACGGCAGAGCTGGCGATAGACCGGAGCGGCGAGGGGGCGCGGGTGGCGCTGTCCGGCGACCTGCGCGTCGGCGGGGTCGAGGGCATCTACCGCCGGCTGGCCGAGGTCGCCGGGCCGGGGCCGGTCGTCGTCGACGGCGCGGGCATCGAGGGCTTCGACACCGCCGGCGCCTGGGCGATCGCGACGCTGCGCCGGCGGCTCGAGGCCGAGGGCGTTGCCGTCAGCATCGAGGGCCTCGCGCCCGAGCGCGCGGCGCTTCTCGAGACGGTCGAGAAGAGCCTGCCCAAGGCGGAGGAGGCCGCGCCGCGGCCGGGGGGCTTCGTCGGCTGGCTCGGCGACTTCGGGCAGAGCGTTGCCGAGGGCTGGCGCACGGCGGCGGAGCTCCTCAACCTCCTCGGCGCGATCATCGTGCGGCTCGCCGGCAACCTCGTCCATCCGTCGCGGCTGCGGCTGACCTCGACCGTCTACCACATGCAGCAGGCGGGGCTGAACGCGGTGCCGATCGCCGCGCTGATGGCCTTCCTGATCGGCATCGTCCTCGCCTACATGGGGGCGGTGCAGCTCCGCCAGTTCGGCGCCGAGATCTTCGTCGTCGACCTCATCGCCATCGCGGTGCTGCGCGAGCTCGGCATCCTCCTGACGGCGATCATCGTCGCCGGCCGGTCGGCCTCGGCCTTCACCGCCTCGATCGGCTCGATGAAGATGCGCGAGGAGATCGACGCCATGCGCACGCTCGGCCTCGATCCGGTCCAGATCCTCGTCGTGCCGCGCACGCTCGCGCTCCTCTTCACCCTGCCGCTCCTCGGCATCATCGCCAACTTCGCCGGGCTGCTCGGCGGGCTGGTCATGGCCTGGGTGGAGCTCGGGGTCTCGCCGGAGATGTTCGTCGTGCGTCTCTCCGATCAGATCGGCGTCTGGCACTTCCTCGTCGGCATCATCAAGGCGCCCTTCTTCGCCCTGGTGATCGCGCTGATCGGCTGCCACCACGGGCTGAGGGTCGGCGGCAACGCCGAGAGCCTCGGCAAGCTCACCTCCGCCTCGGTGGTGCTGGCGATCTTCCTCGTCATCGTGCTCGACGCGATCTTCGCGATCTTCTTCGCCACGGTGAACGTCTGATGCCGCGCGAGGCCGTCATCGAGGTGCGCGGGCTCGTCAACCGCTTCGGCGCGCAGGTGGTGCACGACGGGCTTGACCTCGACGTCTACCGCGGCGAGGTGCTCGGGGTGGTCGGCGGCTCGGGCACCGGCAAGTCGGTGCTGCTGCGCTCGATCGTCGGGCTGAACCGCCCGGCCGCCGGCTCGATCCGGGTCTTCGGGGTCGACGTGCTGAGCGCGTCGGATGCCGAGCGCGAGGCGGTCAGCCGCCGCTGGGGGGTGCTCTTCCAGCAGGGGGCACTCTTCTCGGCGCTGACGGTGCAGCAGAACGTCGAGGCGCCGATGCGCGAGCTCATGCACATCGACGCGGGCCTGCGCTCCGATCTCGCGCGGCTGAAGATCTCGATGGCCGGGCTGCCGCCGGTCGCCTGCGACAAGTATCCGTCCGAGCTCTCGGGCGGCATGCAGAAGCGCGCCGGCCTGGCGCGGGCGCTGGCGCTCGATCCCGACATCGTCTTCCTCGACGAGCCGACGGCCGGGCTCGATCCGATCGGCGCCTCGGCCTTCGACGACCTGATCCGCCAGCTCAAGGAATCGCTCGGGCTGACCGTCTTCATGGTGACGCACGACCTCGACAGCCTGCACGCGATCTGCGACCGCATCGCGGTGCTCGCCGAGAAGAAGGTGCTCGTCACCGGCACGATGGCCGACATGCTGAAGGTGGACCACCCCTGGGTCCGGGAATATTTTCACGGGCCGCGCGCCCGCGCCGCGCTCGCCGCGACGGACTGAGGAGAGAGGATGGAGACCCGCGCCAACTACGTGCTTATCGGGGCGTGCGCGCTGGCGGCGATCCTGCTCGGGCTCGGCTTCTTCGTCTGGCTGGCCAAGGTGCAGATCGACCGGCAGTACGCCTATTACGACGTGCTCTTCGACGACGTCTCGGGGCTCAGCCGAGCGGCAGACGTGCGCTTCAGCGGCCTCTCCGTCGGGCAGGTGGTGGCGCTCGATCTCGACGAGAAGGGGTCGGGACGGGTCAGGGTGCGCATCGAGGTGGCGGCGGAGACGCCGATCCACGAGGGGGCGACGGCGCAGCTGCAGGCGCAGGGCGTGACCGGCGTCTCGCTCGTCTCCCTGACTGCCGGCGATCCGGAGAAGCCGCTCCTGCGCGACACCACGGAGGGCGTGCCGGAGATCCAGGGCCAGCGGTCGGTCGTGCAGTCGCTGGCCGAGGACGCGCCCGACCTTCTCGCCGAATCGATCAAGCTCGTGAAGGAGTTCCAGGGGCTGGTCGGGCCGGAGAACCAGAGCAAGGTCGCCGGGATCCTGGCCAACGTCGAGCAGGCGTCCGGGGCGTTCGAGCAGGCGCTGTCCGACTTCTCCGGCATCTCGAAGTCGGTGGCGAGCGCCACCGGGCAGATCTCGGTCTTCACCGACCGGCTCGATCCGCTGGCGGTGGCGGTCGAGAAGGCGCTCGGCGAGGCCGAGACGACGATGGCGGCGATGACCGGCGCCTTCGACAAGGCGGGCACCACGCTCGAGACGGCGACGGGCGCGATCAGGACGATCGACGGCGCCGCGGGCAAGGCGGGCGAGGTCATCGCCGGCGACGGCGCGGCGGCAGTGGCCGAGTTCAAGGCGAGCGTCGTCATGCTGCGCGACCTCGTCGAGAGCCTCGGCGGGGAGGCGAAGACGGTGCTGGCCGCCTATGGCGACACGGCGACCACGGCGACGGCGCGGCTCTCCGAGCTCGAGGCGACGGTCGCGAGCCTCGACAAGGCGATCGCCGGGGCGACGACGGCGCTCGCCTCGGTCGACTCGGCGGCGACGAGCTTCGACACGCTGGTCGAGGGCGACGGGACGGCGCTGGTCTCGGAGGCGCGCACCACGCTCGCCTCGGTGCAGGCCTCGACGGCGGCGATCGAGAAGGCGGCGACCGACGACCTGCCGGCGATCATCGCCGAGGTGCGGCAGGCGATCGCGCGGGTCAACGCGACGGTCGGGCAGGTGTCGAAGGACCTGACGGAGCTGACCGGCGACCTCGCGCCGATGACCGAGCAGGCGACGCGGACGCTCGAGACGGCGAGCACGACCTTCCGGGACGCGAGCGCCGCGCTCGAGCGGCTGGAGCCGACGATCGCCGCGGCGGAGCGGACGCTCGTGGCCGCCGAGGGCGCCTTCACCGGCGCCGAGCGGGTCATCAGCGAGGATGTCGCACCGGCGACGGCGGATCTGCGGGTCTCGGCGGAGCGGATGAGCGCGGCGGTCGAGTCGGTCGCGGCCGACCTGCCGGCGGTGACGGCGGAGCTCAAGGCGACGCTCGCGCAGGCGACGGCGACCGTGAAGTCGATCGACCGGATGGTGCAGCAGAGCGCGGCGCCGGTCGGGCAGTTCACCACCCAGGGGCTGCCGCAGTTCGTGCGCTTCACCCAGGACGCGCAGGCGCTGGTCAACCGGCTCGACCGGATCGCGGCGCAGCTCGAGCGCGATCCGGCGCGCTTCATTCTCCAGTCTCCCGCGCCCGACTTCAGGAGGTAGCCATGCCCGCCATCCGCCTTCCGGCTGCCCTCCTGCTCTTCGCGCTCGCGCTGGCGCTGGGCGGCTGCGCCACCGTCTCCTCGCTGAACAGCGCCGCGCGCAATCTCGACACCTATGCGCTCAACCCGCTGCCGCCGCAGCCGGTGACCCGGAGCGGGGGGCGGATCGTCTTCGTTGCCGAGCCGACGGTGCCGGGGGCGGTGGCGAGCGACCGCATCGTGATGAAGCCGAGCCCGATCCAGGTGACGCTGCTCGGCGACGGGCGCTGGGTCGAGCCGGCGCCGGTGCATATCCGCAACCTGCTCACCCGGTCGCTGGCCAATACCGGGCGCTTCGCCTTCGTGACCTCGGCCTCGGTCGGGCCGCTGCCCGACTTCACGCTGATGACCGACGTCGAGAGCTTCGAGGCGCGCCTGCTGCCGCCGGGCGACACGGCGCCGGCGCGGGTTTCCGTCTCGATGACGCTGAGCGTGGCGCGCGACGCCGACGGGCGGCTCGTCGCCAGCCGGCGGTTCGGGCGCACGGCGGACGCGGCGGACACCGATGCGCTCTCGGTCGTCTCGGCCTTCGAGGCGGCGACCGGGGCCCTGCTGCGGGAGGCGGTGCCCTGGGCGACGGCGGTGATGACGGGCGGCCCCGGGGTCTGAGAGATCGCTGCAATGGCCTGCGAGACCGCCCCGGGGCGGGCCCGCGCACGCTTGTCGCACGCGTGCGAAACTAGACAAGTGATTGAATATATTTCAATATCCTGGGCGCGTTCATTCTTCCTTCACCGAGGTTAACGCCGCGGCCCGTCGTCACTAGGCGGCCGTCCTGGCGTCGTCGCGGGGCGTGCGGCGGCGGAAGACGAGGTCCTTGGCCGCTATGATCGCGCCGGCGGTGATGAGCAGGCAGGCGAGCGCCATCGACCAGTGGAAGACGCCCTGTCCGGCGAGGAGCAGGATGAGGACGGAGAGGGGCGGCGCGGCGTAGGAGACCGCGCCGAGCACCATGATGTCGCCGTGCTTGATGCCGTGGTCCCAGGCGTAGAAGGCGAGGCCGAGCGGCAGGAGGCCGAGGAGCGCGACGGCGGTCCACTGCGTGGCGGTCTGCGGCCAGGCGGTGGTCTCGAAGGCGAGGTGCAGGAGGAAGGTCGCGGCGGCGGTGATCAGGCAGTAGGCCGCGACCACATCGGTCGGAACATGGCCGAAGCGGCGCGACAGCACGGAGTAGCCGGCCCAGACGAAGGCGGCGGCGAGGGCGAGGCCGTGTCCGGGGCGGATGCCGCCGGCGAGGCCGACGCGGCCGCCCTCGGTGATGATGAGGACGGCGCCGGCGAGGCCCATGACGGCGCCGGCGAGGTGGTGCGCGCCGAGCCGCTCGCCGGGCAGGAGGGCGGCGAAGAGGACGATGAGGAGCGGCCAGAGGTAGGCGATCAGGCTCACCTCGACCGGCGGCGCCGCCTGGATCGCGAAGAAATAGAGGCAATGGTAGATGCAGAGGCCGGCCGTCCCCAGCGCCCAGACCGGCCAGGGCTGGCGGAGGGAGCGGATCGCGCCCGGGCGCAGGAGCCAGCTCGCCGCGCCGGTCAGCCCGCCGACGAGGAAGGTCATGGCCGCGAGCTGGAAGGGCGGGATGGCGCCGGCGAGCGTCGAGAGCAGCGCCAGGAAGGCCCAGGTCACGATGGCGACGAACCCGATCAGTGTCGCACCCCGTCTCGGCATGGTCGGCGGCCTCCGGTCGTGGCGGCTGGCGATCTACCTAATCCGCCCCCGCGTCAAGGGTGGGCCGCTCGCCGGCGATCTCGGGACGGATCGCCTCGAGGACCGCGGGCATCCGCGCCGGGTAGTCCTCCGGGAAGGTCCAGTAGGCGGCCCCGGAGGGGGCGGTGCCGGGGGCGAGGGCGCGGGTGGCGGGCGGCAGGTGGAAGAGCAGGGTGAGCAGGACGTCGTTGGAGACCCAGGGGTGGTCGTACCAGAAGGTGTGCGAGGTCGCCGAGAGCTCCGGCATGCGGTCGGGGTGGACCTGGACGATCTCGATCTCGCCGGCGGCGGAGGCGGCGAGCAGGCGCGCGCTGGTGTCGGCGGAGAGCTCGCGGATGTCGGGGCGGCCGGCGCGGGAGGCGCGGTTGACCACCTGGGCGAGGCGGAGCGCGCTGTCGCCGAGGTTGACCGCCGCCGTGACGCGGCGGGCGTACGGGGCGTAGGCGCCGAGGTCGTCGACGAAGGCGCGGAAGTCGGCGTCGGGCGCCGCGTGGTAGATCTCGCCGAGGCGGTCGGCGACCTCCGGGGTCTCGCGGGCGAGGAGGGCGAGGCCGTCGCTGCCGACGGTGGCGCCGGCGGAGATGGTGAAGACGTCGATCTTCGCCGCCTGGGTGCGGGCGGCCAGGAGGCGGACGAGGTCGGCGAGCTGCGGGGCGCTGCCGAGGGCGTTGCGGATGTCGCGGGCGTAGCGGAGGAAGTTCTCGGCCGTCGGCCAGGCGAAGAGCACGACGACGGCCTCGCGGCCGGCGAAATGCTTGAGCATCGCCGCCTGGCCGGCGGCGCGCTCGACGGTGGTGTTGGCGCCGTGCACGTAGACGAGGATGTCGCGCGAGCGGCTGGCGGCGAGGGCGGCGTCGATCTCGGCGAGCCAGGCCTGGGCCTCGGGGCCGATCTCGGCCGGGTCGGAGAGGGTGGCGGCTTCGTTCATCCGCTCGAGGCGGACGAAGGGGCGGTCGGAGCCGGTGTTGCGCGTCGTCCATTCGCGGATCTGCTCGAGCGTCGTCTCCTCCTCGCCGATGCGGAGCTCGGCGGTGCCGACATGGAGCCGCCAGTCGGGGGCGACGGAATAGATGCGGTTCTCGCGCGCGCCGACCGGCAGGCGGCTCGTGGCGTAGAAGAGCTCGATCTCGCTTCCCTCGGTCGCCGGGGCGATGTCGAAGACCCGCTCGCCGCCGGCCTGGAAGAGCAGCGGCGGCGGCATCAGGCGCATCGGCGGGTGGTGGTAGACGAAGAAGGTGACGATCCCCACGGCGGCGAGGACGAGAAGGATGAGGATCTTGCGCAACGCCGGGGATCTCCTGCTGATCGCCGAGTGGTGGCGCAACCGGGCTCGGTTGACAAGCCGCGGGCGCGGGGTCACATGCCCGGCCATGCTCGCCTTCAGGAACATCAGCTTCTCGATCGAGGGGAAGAAGCTCTTCGAGGATGCCTCGGCGCTGATCCCGGCCGGGCACAAGGTGGGATTCGTCGGGCGGAACGGCTCGGGCAAGACGACGCTCTTCAAGCTGATCCGCGGCGAGCTGGCGCTCGACGGCGGCGAGATCGAGGTGCCGAGGCGGGCGCGCATCGGCGGCGTGGCGCAGGAGGCGCCGGCGACGCGCGACAGCCTGATCGACACGGTGCTGGAGGCGGACGTCGAGCGGGCGGCGCTGATGGCCGAGGCGGAGGAGGCGCGCGACCCGATCCGCATCGCCGAGATCCACGCGCGGCTGGCCGACATCGACGCGCATTCGGCCGAGGCGCGCTCGGCGTCGATCCTGAACGGCCTCGGGTTCGACGCGGCGGCGCAGGGGAGGGCCTGCGCCGAATTCTCCGGCGGCTGGCGGATGCGGGTGGCGCTGGCGGCGGTGCTCTTCGCGCGGCCGGACGTGCTGCTGCTCGACGAGCCGACCAACTATCTCGATCTCGAGGGGGCGATCTGGCTGGAGAATTTCCTCGCCCGCTATCCGCACACGGTGCTGGTGATCAGCCACGACCGGGACCTGCTCAACCGGTCGGTGGGAGCGATCCTGCATCTCGAGCGGCGCAAGCTGACGCTCTACCAGGGGCCCTACGACACCTTCGAGGATACCCGGCGGGCGCGGCTGGAGCAGCTCGTGTCGGAGAAGCGCAAGCAGGATGCGGCGCGCGCGCACATGCAGAGCTTCATCGACCGCTTCCGGGCGAAGGCGTCGAAGGCGCGGCAGGCGCAGAGCCGGATCAAGGCGCTGGAGCGGATGAAGCCGATCGCGGCGATCGTCGAGGACCAGGTGGCGGCCTTCAACTTCCCGACGCCGGAGGAGCTGTCGCCGCCGATCGTGCGGCTGGAGGACGTGTCGGTCGGCTATGACGGGCGGGCGGTCCTGCGCGACCTGAACCTCAGGATCGACCAGGACGACCGGATCGCGCTGCTCGGGCAGAACGGGCAGGGGAAGTCGACGCTGGCGAAGCTGCTCTCCGACCGGCTGGCGCCGATGGGCGGGCGGAAGGTGGCGTCGTCGAAGCTGCGGGTGGGCTATTTCGCGCAGCATCAGGTGGACGAGCTCGAGCTCGAGGAGACGCCGTTGCAGCATCTGCAGCGGCTGAGGCCGGAGGAGCCGCAGGGCAAGCTGCGCGGGCGGCTGGCGGCCGGCGGGATCGGGGCGGACATCGTCACGACCGAGGTGGGGCGGCTGTCGGGCGGGCAGAAGACGCGGCTGTCGCTGCTGCTCGCCGCGCTCGATGCGCCGCA
>NZ_CALLYO010000616.1 GCF_937858865.1 uncultured Amaricoccus sp.
CCCGCCCCGCCCCAGGCGGGCGCTTCTCGCCCGCCGGGTCGGGCGCTGCCCTTTTCTACCTGGAGTAGCGCGCCGTACAGGTATGGCGCGCGTCAGCTGCCGGTGGCGAGGAAGCCGCCCTGGCGCCAGGCGGTGAGGGCGGCGCGCAGGCGCGGGCCGACGAGGCCGTCGATGGCGCCGTCGTAGAAGCCCGCGGTCTTCAGCCGGGTCTGGGTGGCGCGCACGGTGTCGGCGCTGACCTGGACCCTGTCGCCGGCGATCCGGCTGTAGGCCTGGCCGTTGTCGGAGGCGACCCCGCGCAGCAGCAGCTCCGCCGCTGTCTCCGGGTCGCGCGGCCGGCCCTCGCCCTGGTCGAGGAGGAGCGCGGCGGCCTGGTAGCCGAGCGGCTCGCCGAGGCGGGTGGCGGCGAGGAAATGGTCGTAGGCCTCGGTCGCGGTGCCGGCGATGCCGTTGAGTGCGAGGACGCCGAGGTTGTAGGTGGCGATCGCCGAGCCGTCCTCCGAGGCGCGGGCGAGGAGGCGCGCGGCGCGGGGGACGTCCTGCGGCACGCCCTCGCCCTTGACCAGCATCACCGCGAGGTTGATGGCGCCGTCGGCGAAGCCGCCCGCGGCCGCCTTCTCGTAGAGGGCGGCGGCGGCGGGCAAGTCGCGCGGCACGCCGTCGCCGGTCTCGGTGATGAGGCCGAGGCTGGTCATGGCGCGCAGGTCGCCGCGGTCGGCGGCGTCGCGGTAGAGCCGGATCGCCCCGGCCTCGTCGCCGGCTGCCGCAGTGGCGCGGGCGAGGAGCGCGGTATAGTGCGGCATCTCCGGGTGTGCGGCCGCGGCCGTTCGGCAGGCGTCGATGGCGGTGGCGGCGTTCATGCGGAGCTGCGAGAGCGGCACGCCGGCGGTGTTGGCGGTGGCGTCGCGCGGGTGCGTCGCCAGCCGCTCGCAGAGGAGCTCGGGCGCGGCGCCCGGGTCGTCGGGGCGCGGCAGGTCGGCGAGGAGCTTGCGCGCCTCGGCGACATGGGCGCCGTCGGGGTTGTGCTCGAGGTAGACCTCGACCAGCGGGCGCAGCCGGGTGCGGCGGATGACGTCCCAGAGCGAGTCGGCCAGCGCGTCGGACGGCGGCAGGTCGCGGGAGGCGACGACCGTTCCCGCCGGGGGGAGCGCCTCCTCGCTCTCGGCGAGGAAGGCCTTCACGTCGGCGACGTGCGGGCCCTCCGGGTAGCGGTCGAGGTAGATGCGCATCAGGTCGGGGTCGCGGGCGGTGGCGGCGACCTGCCAGAGCAGCGTCTCGGGCGCGGCGCCGTCGTCGCCGGGGGCGAACTCGAACTGGCGGGTGAGCGAGGAATTCTCCCAGGGCACCTGGTTGCCGCCGGTGGCGGCGAGGACGTCGCGGCGGACGGCGATCATCATCGAGGCGATGTCCTGCCCGGGCGTGTTGAGGTGGCCGAGCAGCGCCTGGGCGAAGAAGCTGTTCCGCCCCACGCCGTCGTAGGCGACGTTGTCGGGCTGGGTGGCGAAGGCGAAGAGGAAGCCCGCGGCGTCGCCGACGCGGGCGAGGCCGTCCCGCTTCGGGCCCTCGAGCGAGGGGGCGGTCGAGGAGAGCGGGTTGTTGCGGCAGGCGTCGAGGAAGACGAGGTGGATGCCAGGGGTGCCCTCGAGCTCCTCGGTGATCGCGTTGAGCTCGATCGTCCAGTTGCGGATGTCGTCGCGGCTGCGGAGGCTGGCGTCGACCGGGACGAGGTAGTTCCGCCCGTCGATCTGGAAGCCGTGCCCGGCGTAGTAGAGGAGGGAGACGTCGGCGGTCTGCGCCGCCTCGAGGAAGTCGCCGATGAGCGTGGTCATCCCGGCCAGCGTCAGGTTGGTGTCGGTCATCACCTCGAAGCCGAGCGAGCGCAGCGAGTCGGCGACGTCGGAGGCGTCGTTGACCGGGTTGCGCAGCGGCTCGAGGTTGGCGTAGCCGCCATTGCCGATCACCAGCGCGACACGGGTCTCGGCGCGCGCGGCCATCGCCGGCACCAGCAGCAGGCAGAGGGCGGCCGCGAGGAGGGCCGCCCTCAGGATCGCCGCCAGCCTAGAGTCCAACGGCCCGGGTAAGCTCATCCTCGACATTCTGCAGTGCGGCGGTGATCGCGACGCCCTGCCGGGATTGCAGGCTCGCGAGTTGCGGGTCGTCCTCCGCCCGGATGAGCTGGATCGCCTGGCGGATCTCGACGACGGCGGACTGCATCACCGCGCCGGCGCGCGCGACCGCCTCGCGCTCGATCGCGGCGCGCTCGGCATCCGTCGTCGCGAGCGCGAGCCGGCGGGCGGCGTCGGCGCGCACGCCCTCGATCCGGCTCGCCGACTCGCGGATGACGGCGGAGACCTGCCGCAGCGGCTCGGGGAGGTCGAGGATGCGGCCGTCGATCTGGCTCGCGTACTCGGCGAGGGCGTCGCGGACGCAGGCGAGGAAGATGTCGCTGCTGGGCGGGACCGGGTTGCAGGCGGAGACGCGGGCTTCGAGCCGGGTGGCGAGCGATTCGAGGAAGCTCAGCGTGTCGGCCGCGGTTTCCCGCGCCAGCGTGGTGCCGGTGCCGCGGTCGGGGCCGAGCATCGGGCCGCCCTCGGTGCCGGTGGCGAAGCTCTCGGTGCCGGCGACCTCGATCACGTCCGACGGGTTGCGCAGGGCGTAGTAGTCGACGAGCCTGAGGCCGGCGTTGAAGGTCGGCAGCTGGGATGGGTCGAGCAGCACGTACATCTCTCCGGGGACGTAGCTGATATCGTAGTTCGGCACGCCGCCGAAGGACAGGCCCGTGCCGGCCGCGTCGCTCACGAAGATGGGATAGGACGTAAACGAGGGGAGCGCGCCGGCGGGCGCGCCGTCGCTGCGGAAGAGGACCGAGGCGACCCGGTCGCCGTCGACGAGGCCCTGGGTGGTGAACTCGGTGCCGGCGAAGACGAAGGTCTGCCCGAACCGCTTGACCTGGTCGTCGGCCCGCACGACGAGCGGCGCGGGGGTGACGGCGAGCGTGCCGGGCTCGTAGGAAATGGCATAGTTGGCGAGGCCGACGCCGCGGGCGTTGCTGGCGGTGATCGCGAAGGGGCCCTCGCCGACGTTGGCGGCGCGGGCGGTGCCGGCGCTCGCGAGGTCGACGCCGGTAATGCTGTCGCCGCTGACGAGGCCCTGGGAGGTGAACTCGGTCCCCTGGAAGCCGAGCGTCCGGCCGTAGCGCTTGACCTGGTCGTCGGCGGTGATGACGAGAGGGGCCGGGGTCACCGTCAGCGTGCCGGGAGTGGAGACCACGCGGTAGGCGACGTTCCCGGCGCTGGTCACGCTCGGCGCGCCGGCGATCTCGAAGCTGCCGACGCCACCGGCGCCGAAGCCGACGAGGGGCACGGCCGTCTCGGTCGTGGTCGGATCGAAGACGTAGGTGCCCGAGCCGCCGTTCTGGACGACCGGGGGCTGCAGGCCGGGCGTGCCGTAGACGCCGGTGGCGTCGCCAACGTCCGCCCAGATGACGGGCGAGACGCTGTAGAGCTCGGGGTAGTGGCCGGGGTCGGGCGGCGCCCAGGTATCGGTGAAGGACCAGGCGGTGGTGTCGGGGCGGGCCATGAAGCCTTCGGTGTCCTGGAAGTCTGCGGTCGTGAGCGGCGTTCCGCCGCCGGCACTGTCGGCCTGGCCGGTCGCGACGCTGTCCCAGAAGGAGTTGAAAACAGGGACGACCGGCGCCTCCACGGGCGCGCCGCCGACAAGGCCGCCCAGCCCGACCGCAGCGGCGCCGCTGACCGCGCCGACGGCGTAGGACTGGTCGACGAGGCCGGCGTTCTGGCCGACGAGACCGCCGGCAAGGCCGTCCGCCACGCCGGTGGCATCGACGCTTCCCCTGGCATAGGTGCGGAGGACGGTCCCTTCGCCCTCGTTCTCCCCGACGAGGCCGCCGAGCAGCCCCTCGCCGAGGCCAGCGGCCGAGACCGGGCCGGCGGCGTAGGAATCGCTGACGGTGCCGACATTCGCGCCGACGAGCCCGCCGACCGAGGCGGTCGAGGCTTCGAGGGTCACTCCGGTGACCGCGGCGGTCGAGAAGGACTGGGTCACGGTGGCGTTGTTCTGGCCGACCAGACCGCCCGCCGAGAAGTCGACCGTCTGGTCGGGGCTGATGCCGGTGACGGTCCCGCCCGCCATCCGCGCGCGGGAGATCACGCCGTCGTTCTCGGCGGCGAGGCCACCGACCATGTCCCCGCCGGTGATCCTGGCGTTGGAGAGCATGACGTTGTCGACGACGCCGCCGAAGCCCACCCCCTCGAAGAGCCCGACGCTCGCGAAGGGCCGGTTGATGAAGAGATTGGATATCGTGAAGCCGTTCCCCTGGAACGAGCCGTCGAAGGTCGGGCCGTCGAAGATCTCGCCGATCGGCTCGAAGCCCTCGCCTCCCTCGAAGTCGTCCCAGCCACTCGTTATGACTGCGTCGATGTTTCCGGCCAGCGCATAGCTGTCCGACAGGTCGGGAAGCGCGGGATCGGCGTCGCCGAAGGCCGAGCCGACGCCCTGCAGGCCGTAGACGTCGGCGACGAGGTAGGGCGCGGCGGGCGTGCCGTTGCCGCCGAGGACGCGCAGGAAGGCGTTGCCCTGCAGCTGGAAGTTTGCCGCCCTGAAGGCAGGGAGCGGGGACATGTTCTGGATCCAGTCGCCGCCCTCGAGGGTGAAGGTCCCGACGTCGATCGCGCCGAGGGCGCTGGTGGTGATCTGCGGGTTTTCCAGCACCTCGTTGGCGAAGCCGGCGGTCAGCGTCAGGCCGCCGTTCCGGGCGGTGATCGAGTTCGCGATCAGGATGTTCCCGAAGGCCTGCAGGCTGAGCGTGGTGCCCGCGTCCCAGGCGAGCGGCGCTTCGACGGTGATGTTGCCGTCGCCGGCGAACGCGAAGGACGAGGCGACGAGCACGTTCGACACCTCGAGCTGCTCGACGAGATCGGCGGCGTTCAGGATCGAGTCGGCCTGGGCGGGTTCGAAGGCGGCGTTCTCGACCGGGATCGCGGCGAGGGTAACGCCGCCGTCCTCGTCCGCGTCGACGAACTCGCCGGTCGTCGCGCCGTCGGAGATCACGATGTTGCCGGGGTCGAGGAGCAGTGTGCCGAGCGCGCCCCGCGGGGCGGAGAGGTCGGCGATGCCGGTGAAGCTCAGCCGCGCCTTGCCGGAGACCTCGGCCATGCCGCCGTCGCCGCCGAGCGGGCCGCCGCGGGCGGAGATGCGGCCGTCGAAGCGGGTGTGCCCGTCGGACCAGACCACGACGCTGCCGCCGTCGCCGGAGTCGAGAGCGTCGGCCGCGATGGTGGTGGCGCCGTCGACCGTTGTCGTCAGGGCGCGCGGGAGCGCGCCGCCGCCCTGCCAGTCGCCGCCGATGCGGACGCTGCCGCCGCCGGCCGGGCCGCTGGCGTCGAGGGTGGCGCCGGCGAGCTCGATGGCGGCGCCGGTGATGGTGATCGCGCCGCTCGGGCGGGGCGGGGGCGGGGTAATCGCGGCGAGCGCCGGCTGCGCGCGCGGGGCGCTGGCGTCGAGCCGGCCCGAGACGCGGACGGTGCCGCCGGCGCCGCCGCCGAGCACGATGGCGCCAGAGCGGCCGCCGACGCTGCGCGCCTCGACGACGCCCGAGAGGTTGATGACCTGGCGTGCCACCTGCCGGGCGGTCGCGGCCTTCAGCTCGACCCGGCCGCCGTCGGCGGAGAGGCGGCCGCTGTGGCGGATGAGCGGGCCGTCGTCGCCGGTGTCGCCCGAGGGGACGGCGATCTGCAGGAAGCCGTCGCCGGAGACGTCGAGCGTCGCCCGCTCGCCGGCGCCGAGGCCGATCCGGCCCATCTCGGCGCTGATCGTGCCGGCGTTGTCGACCCTGCCGCCGATCAGTGCGGCGTAGCCGCCCTTGCCGACGGTGATCGCGCCCTGGTTGACGACGGCGGCGGAGCGGCCCTTGCCGGCGAAGCTGCGGCGGCCGGCGATGAAGTCCTCGTCGCTGGTGGCGAGCGTCGAGGCGACGAAGGCGCCGGTCCTGACCGTGCCGGAGGCGGTGATCGCGATGCCGTTCGGGTTGACAAGGTAGACCTGGCCGTTGGCGTTGAGCTGGCCGGCGATGGTCGAGGGGGTGCTGCCGGTGACGCGGTTCAGCATCGCAGCCGAGGCGGAGGGCTGGCGGATGTCGACCCGCGCCCCCTCGCCGATCGAAAAGCCGCGCCAGTTGACGATGGCGGTGGAGGAGGACTGGCGGATCGCCATGGCGTTCGGCGCGGGGGCGGAGATGTCGACGCTGCCGTGCGCCACGCTGCCGCCGACCGGGAGCCGGTCGCCGGCATGGGCGGGGACGGCGCAGAGGGCGGTGCTGGCGAGAAGTGCGAACCTGAAGCAAGCCTCGGTACGGGTCATGATGGCGTTTCCGATACTGGCACAGCGGCGGCGCCCGGCCGGCGGCCGCTCAGAACTGGAACGAGCCGACGACGGTGAAGCGGTTCTCGTCCGGCCCGTCGTCGTCGCGGTAGGCGCGGCCGAACTCGAAGGTCAGGGTGGCGTCGGAGAAGCCCGGGTCGCGGATCGCGCCCAGCGACAGCCCCACCCCGAGCGCGCCGACGCCGAGGTTCGCCTCCTCGAGGGCGGTCGGCTCCTCGAGGTGCAGGCTGCCCGTGGCGCCGAAGGCGTAGGGGGTGACGATGAGCGGCGTCGCCCCGACCTGCCGCGCCCAGGGCGACTGCAGGTCGCCGCGCACGATCCAGCCGCTGTCGCCGCCGAGCGTGCCGGCGTCGAAGGTCGAGAGCTCCTGGAAGGAGGCGATGCCGAACTGCTCGCTGGTGGTCATCACCTGCCCGAAGGAGGTCTGGGCGCGGCCGTAGAGCGAATAGGCGAGATGCTCGCGGATCGCCTGGTCCCAGCGCGCCGCCACCTCGAGCTTCTGGAAGTCGGCGTCGGCGCCCTGCCGGGAGAGGGTCGGGAAGTCGACGTCCTCCTCGCCGCGCGCGCCAAGCCCGTCGATGCCGAAGGAGGCGGTGGCGCGGGCGAAGAGGACGGCGCCGGAGACGAACTCGCGCCGGTAGTCGCCGGTCAGGCGGAAGATGCGCAGGTCGTCCTCGGAGAAGGTCAGGTCGCTGTCGTCCGGGAGCATCAGGTGCTGCTCCTCGGACTGGGCGTCGAAGATGACGCCGGCATTGAGGTTCACCGCGCGCGAGCGGATGACCGGGTAGAAGGCACGCAGGGACAGCCGCTGGAACTCGGTTCGCGTCTGGATGCCGTCGGTCGGCTCGGGCGTCGTCCGGCTGTCGGTCGCCTCGAGGTTGAGGGTGAGCCCGTTCGCCCCGATCGGGAAGACGGCGCCCGCCGCCAGCGTGCGGGTGCGCGGGTAGCCGGTGAAGAGACCGCCGAGGCCGCCCTCGCCGTCGCCGCCCGGATAGCCCGAGGCGCGGAGGTAGATGGTCTCGCCGAGCCTGAAGGGGCTGTTGATCTCGACCCCGGTGGCCAGCGTCCAGGTACCGAGCTCGTCCGCCAGCGTGTTGTCGACCCCGACCGAACCGGTGACCGGGTGGAAGTCGCCCTCGACCACCAGCACCGCGCCGCCCGACTCGTCCCCGGGCGAGAGGGCGGAGCGGAGCGAGACACCGTAGGTGTCGCCGGCGATCAGCAGCCGCCGTTCGATCTCGCCGAGCTTCAGGCTGCGCCGACCGACGAGCGGCTGCACGACCCGCTCGATGCGCCCGCGTACCGGTTCGGGGATCCCCGCGGTGTCGAGCTTCTCGATGAAGCCGTTCACCACGACGAGCCGCAGCCGCTCGCCGTTGCGGAGCGACTGCTCGGGGATGACCACGCGGGCGAGGACGTAGCCGGCCTGCGCATAGGCTTCCTCGAGCGTCTGGGCGGCGACGAAGATCTCGGAGACCGGGACCGGCCGGCCGACGAGGCGCTGCTCGAGCGCGGCGGTGGCCGGGGCCATGTCCGGCAGCCCGCCGTCGACCGAGACGCCGGAGATGGTGATCGAGAGCCGGTCCGCCCCCGGCGGGGCCTCGAGCCCCGGCCGGCCGGAGAAGACGACGGTGCCGCCGAGGGTCGGCGGGGCGGGCTCGAAGGTGCGCGGCGTGATCTGGCTGGCCGTCTGGGCGGCGGCGGGTGTCGCGCCGGGCATCGCACCGGGCAGGGCGAGCAGCAGCGCCGCCGCGACCCGGGCGGCTCTCGGCGGGGTCCCCGGCACAGTGCTCATTCCGGTGCGGGATCGGAGCGGGCGGCAGATCGCATGCGGGCGGTCCTCGCTGAATGACTCGGATCTTCGAAGCTGCCGGTGGCAAGACAAATCAATGCGCCGAATCGTCGAAACATTTCTGCCTCGCCCTGCGCGGCCACCACGGAACCAACAATAATCAAAAGGTTAACACGGGTGCCGGAACGGCGCAACAAGATGCTTCCCGACCGGATCCGCACGGACGCTTCGCCCTGCTTTCGGGGAAGCAGGTGACCGGGAGGTGCGAGTTGTGCTATAGTCACCCGATCCGGGCCGAGCTGCGCAATTGCTTACGGCGCGCCGGCCGTCCGGCCGCAGCTTTGTCGCGGAGACCAGGATGCCCGAGGATCGCGCGATCACCGTCGAGACCGCCGGCGGCCAGACGCTGACCTTCACGCATCTCGACGGCTTCGACGAGATCAGCCGCTGCTTCGAGTTCATCGTCGGGCTGGTCGGGCCCGAGCTCGACGTCGAGGCGGACGCGCTCATCAACCTGCCGCTCGCGATCGAGGCCGAGTCGGGCGAGCCTAAGCGGTGGATCCACGGGCTGGTCACCGAGTTCCGCCTCGTTGCCGTCGAGGACCGGGTGGCGAGCTACGAGGTGGTGCTGCGCCCCTGGCTCTGGCTGCTGGCACTGACCTGCGACTGCCGCATCTTCCAGAACCTCGGCGTCGTCGAGATCGTCGAGGAGATCTTCGGCAAGTACCCCGAGGCGAGCTTCGACAAGCGGCTGCAGAAGAGCTATCCGCCGCGGGAATACTGCGTGCAGTACGACGAGAGCGACCTCGACTTCGTGCAGCGGCTGCTGGAGCACGAGGGGATCTTCTATTTCTTCGAATACAGCGACAGCGGCCATACCCTCGTGCTGGCCGACTCGATCGCGCGGCTGAAGCCGGCGAAGGGCTACGAGACGGTGCCCTTCCATATCGAGGACAGCCCGCAGCGGCGCGACCGCGACTTCCTCTCGCGGTGGCTGGTGACGAGCTCGCTGCGGCCGGCGGCCTATGCGCATGCGGACTACAACTTCGAGACGCCGAGCCTCTCGCTCGTCACCCAGTCCGAGGCCGAGCCGGTGGCCAAGCTCTTCAGGGGCGAGATCTACCGCCAGCCGGGGGCGCACCAGGACCTCGGGCTCGGCGACGAGGTGGCGGCGATCCGGCGCGAGGAGCTGCAGGCGCCGCACGTGCGGGTCCTGGCCGGCGGCACCGCGCGCGGCCTCGCGTCGGGGTGCACGTTCACGCTCGAGAACCATCCCCGCGAGAGCCAGAACGCCGAGTATCTGGTGCTGCGGACCGACTACCGCATCGTCGATCCCGAGCATCGCCCGACGCTGGCGGGCATGGGCGAGAGCTACCGCATCGAGCTCGTGGTCGCGCCGACCTCGCTCCCCTACCGGCCGCCGCGGGCGACGCCGCGGCCGGTGATGCGCGGGCCGCAGACCGCGACGGTGGTGGGGCCGGGGGGCGCGGAGATCTTCACCGACGAATATGCCCGGGTGAAGGTGCAGTTCCACTGGGACCGGCTCGGCAAGCGCGACGAGAACAGCTCCTGCTTCGTGCGGGTCTCGGCGGCCTGGGCAGGCGCCGGCTGGGGGTTCATCCAGATCCCGCGCATAGGCCAGGAGGTGATCGTCGACTTCATCGAGGGCGATCCCGACCGGCCGATCATCACCGGGCGGGTCTACAACGCGGCCGAGATGCCGCCCTACGGGCTGCCGGGGAACGAGACGCAGTCGGGCTGGAAGTCGAACTCCTCGCCGGGGGGCGGCGGCTACAACGAGCTGATGTTCGAGGACAAGGCCGGGTCGGAGCTCGTCAACTTCCAGGCGCAGAAGGACCACAACCTCCTGGTGAAGAACGATCGCAGCAAGCTGGTGCAGCACGACCAGGCGGACCGGATCGACAACAACGCCAAGCATTCGGTGGGCGTGGACCTCGACGAGGACGTGGGCAACAACAAGACGACGCAGGTCGGGGTCGACCGGACGGTGACGATCGGCTCGAACGATACGGAGAGCGTGGGGGCGAACCGCTCGCTGACCGTAGGGGTGGACGAGACCATCTCGATCGGCTCGAACTCGAGCGAGACGATCGGGGCGAACCATACCCAGACGGTGGCGCTGGTGCAGACGATCACCGTCGGGGCGGCGCGGGTCGACACGGTGGGCGCCGCCGAGACGCGGACGGTGGGGGCGGCGCAGGTCAACACCATCGGCGGGGTGCGGCAGGTCAGCGTCGGCCTGGCCCAGAGCCACGACATCGGCGCCTCGGACAGCTGGACGATCGGTGCCGGGCAGTCGGTGGACGTAGGCGCCGGGCAGGACGTGAAGATCGCGGCCGCCCAGAGCTTCGACGTCGGCGGGGCGCGCAGCGCGAAGATCGGCGCCGACGATTCGACCGAGGTCGCCGGAGCGCGGGCGCTGAAGATCGGCAAGGGCAGCCTGGTCGAGATCGCCGAGGACGGGGCGATCAAGGTCGGCAAGGACTGCCTGATCGACGCGGGCGAGTCGATCGTCCTGAAATGCGGCTCGGCAGCGATCGCGATGAAGAAGGACGGGACGATCTCCATCGAGGGCAAGGATATCACCATCAAGGGCTCGGGCAAGATCGACGTGAAGGCTTCGGGGGAGATCACGATGAAGGGGTCGAAGATCAACCAGAACTGAGCGTGCGTCCGCACAGTGCGAATATTGACTAACATGTTGATTTAAAAAGATATAACTGGCGGCGTTAACTCGAACGAAAGGTGTGTGAACGAAAGATGACAACGACGCTTGAGCGGATCGACGGCGTGGTGATCGGCGCGCTGGTCGGCTTCGAGGCCGAGGTGCCGCTGGTGGTCTTCGCCGGCAATCCGCGCGACGCGGCGGTCCCGGCGCGGACGCTGGCGCCGCTCGACTATGCAGCGATCGGCGCCGAGGTGGCGCTCCTCTTCGAGGCCGGCGACCCGGCGCGCCCGCTCATCGTCGGCCGCATCGTCGATCCCGCCCGTCGCCCCGCCCCGGTGGTCGTGCGCGACGGCGAGCGGGTGCGGGTGACGGCGGAGGAGCGGATCGAGCTCCGGGTCGGCAAGGCTTCGATCATCATGGAGAAGGACGGGCGGATCATCATCCGCGGCAGCTACGTCACGAGCCACGCCAGCGCGACGATGCGCATCCGCGGTGGGTCGGTCAACCTGAACTGATGCCGGCGCCGGTGCTCTACGAGATCGTGCGCCAGCACGCCGAGATGGCGGCCTTCCTGTGGACGGTCTACGACCGGGCGCGCCTCTACCCCGAGGAGAATCCCGAGCTCGACGAGGTGCGCCTGGCCCGGCTGGTGGAGCGGCTGGAGGCGCATCTCGACGGGCTGCGCGTCGCCGGAGCCGAGGGCCTGCGGATCGCCGAGGAACGCTATGCGGAATACCCCGAGGCGGGGGAGCTGTTCGTGCTGAGGATGCTCAGGCCGGGGGCGGAGCGGCTCAGGGTGGTGGACCTCGATCTGGCCAAGGTCAGGAAATATTTGTCCGAAACCTTGCCAAAGGCCGAGGCTTAACCGCCGTATTGGGTCATGTCGAGCTGGCTAAGGAAGATGTTGCCGTCATAGCCCAATTCAAAACCCCACCAGTCTTCACCGTCAAAGACAAAGACTTCTTTCCAGCCTGCAATCGCCAATAGCTCGGTCGAGGCATGCATGGTGAAACCCTGGCCAATGGCGCGGAAGGGCTCGATCACGTCACCGTTCTGCACCGAGATGCCGTAATTCGCGTCGCTCCAATAGCGGCGACCCTTGAACTCGATGACGCCCATATAGGCGAAGCCTTCGTTTGCGAGGGGGATAAGTTCGAAATCACGGACCTCGAAGCAATTGCCGTCGAAGCCGGCCAGAAAGATGCTGCCCCCTTCGCCGACATGGATGTCGTTGAAGTCCGCCTGGACCGGCAGGTCGAGCGACACCCATTGCCTCCCTTCGAGCTGCAACAGTTCACCACGGCTGCCACAGGCGTATATCTGCTGCGGCGATCGCCCGTGGATTGCCTTCAGATAACTGTCGTCATAGGGCTGAAGCACTTGCCACCCGTCTCCTTCGCGGGTGTAGCCGATACCCCGGTTGCCGATGACATACTGGTGACCCTCGTCCAACGCCCACAGCCGCCGCAGCATGCCTTGCGGAAGCTCGGTCTGGCTGTCGCCGCCGGGTTGCAGCTCGTGAATGATGCCCCCGAGTTCCAGAACCAAATGGTGTTCAGGACCAAGGCTGGCGTGCGACTTGATCGAGTCCTCGATACGCAGGCGAATGTCGAAGGTCAGCGACGCGCCGAAACGGACGTCCAAAAGGAACGAGCGCGCAAACTCGCTATGCTGGTCGCTCAGTTCAAAACTGGCGCTGAACCGGTCGCCGCCGAGATGAAAGGCGTCAATCGTCTCGATATCCACCTCGTCTGGCGCCAGCGCGTCGATCTTCCATCCGCCCGGCGGCGGCGCTCTCCTTGCCATGGGTCAGGTCCTGATCTGAACGGATTTCACTTCGTCGACGGTTGGCTGTCGCATCTCGCCAGAATCCTTGTCTTTCACCGGCTGGGCGCAAGCCGCCAGGTAGGAAAGGATGATCAGCGTCAGACATTCGAGAGCTTCCTCCTTCTTGTCTGGGTTGCTCTTCAGGGCTTCATGGTGCTCACCGACAGCTTCCATTGTCTTGGTGGTTGCCGCGCCCACGGTCGGCTGCGGGTTTTCGCTTTTGGCAAGATACTCGCGCATGTCCGCGGTCTTTTCGTAATGCGGCGTCCCCTTCTTCGAGCCTTCGCCGCGTTTTCCGAAGCCGGCGGCATCCTTGTGGCGGGCTGTCATGCAGACGCAAGGTGCATCATTCATGTCATAGCCGGGGAAATTCTTGTGGTTTGGTCCGCCACGCGCCTTTTGCAGCATCTGGTTTTCGAAGAAGTGCTCGGATTCCTTGACTGGCTTCTTGTCGGCCGCCTTCTCTGCTTCCGTCTTGCAGGGGTTGTCGCCGTGGGTATGGACCTGCATCCCCAGTTCATTCAGCAGGGTGGCGCATTCCATGATCTTCTTGTTCGCCTTGCAGATTTGCGGCCAAGGTCCCGTATTTCCAATTGGAGAGGCATGGTTATGCGTAGCCAAGTCGCTGAACCGGATCACCGGCTCGCCGTCGAACTTCACGTCGTTCGACCACGAGTTGAAGTACTTCTTGCCGGTATTCTTCGAGGTAATGAGACCTTTTTTTGCTGCTGCTCCGGCCTCGGTACCGGACGTTTTCGACTCGTCCGCTTTGTTCTTGATGCTCACGGTCTTGCCGCCGATGAGGACGGTGCCGGTGCCCTGTTCGGTGTCCGAGGCCATGCCGAAGCTCGGATAGGGGACTGGCACGCCCGGCGGCGTCGCCGGATTCTCGGGCGGTGTGAAGCAGGTGTCGGGCATTGCGGCGATGGTCTTGGCGTTGACCGCCTTGCCCGAGATTTCCAGCCCGTTGGCGAAGACGCCCGACATCAGGCGGCCCTCGCCGCTCCCGCGGCGCGGACCTCGTGCAGGACTGCGGCCCCGCAGGCGCCGTCGTCGCTCGAGGCCTCGATCAGGACCGGGCTGCCGGGGGCGTAGCCCTTGACCGCCGCCGTCAGCGCCATGCCGATCATCACGGGCACGACCGCCGCGCCGATGTTGCCGAGGTTCTCGCCGGGGCTCCAGAAATCCTGGAAGGCGGTCCGTCCGCGCTCGAGGCGGAGGCTGGCGAGCGTCGACTGCTTGAAGAAGAACTGTTCGCCGATCAGGTCGCCGATCCGGTATTCGACGTGGGCGAGGTCGACGTCGGCGGCCTTCAGGGCGGCGTCGTAGGCCGCCGTCATCCCGTCGCCGCGGAGCGGCAGGTGCGCGCCGTCCTCGTCCAGCCCGTTGTAGAGGAACGCCGGTTCGCGGGCGAGGCCGAGGCCGGTCAGGCGCAGGGGCCCGGTCGAGCCGACCAGCACCGCCGCCGCCGCCTCGCCGGGGATGAAGCCGTTGGCGTTGCCGGGGCCGAGGAGCCGCCTGGCGGCGAGGTAATGGGCGATGCTCGCGACGGTCAGATAGCTGTCGATGCCGAGGATCAGGACCTGCTCCGCCGCGCCTTCGGCCAGCAGTCTTCCGGCGCGGTTCAGCGCGACGAAGCCCGACGGCCGGCCATGGGCGATCAGTTGGGTGCGGGTGCGGGAGGGCAGGCCGACGATGGCGGCGAGATCGCGCAGGAAGGCCTCCGGGTCGGGCACGGGACGCCCGGGGCGGGTGGTTTCGGCGAGGCAGAGGACGAGGGCCAGGTCGGGCTCGACCACCGGCGCGGCGCCGAGCGCGTCGGCCACCGCGCCGGCGGCGAGATGCGCCATGCGCCTCCGGCCGATCCAGTTGCGGGGCAGCGGCACCGGGGCGCCGATGAGCCATTCGCCGCCTAGGCCGAGGAAGCGGGTCTCCCGGAAGCCGTCGAGGCGGGCGCGCATGGCGGCGCAGGCGGAGGGGGCGTCGAGGCCGACGGCGGTGACCATGCCGGCGGAGACGATGCCGAGCCCGAGGGTCATGCGTCCTCGTCCTCGGGGACGGGGATGCCGGCGGCGCGGAGGTAGGCGCGGCCTTCGCGGCGGGCGCGGAGCATGGCCTCGGTCGGGGAGCCGACCCAGGCTTCGGTGAAGTCGAGGATGGTGCGCTGGATGCGGCAGGAGACGCGCCAGACGAGGCAGAGGCGGCGGTTCTCGGGGTCGAAGAGGATCGTGTCGGGGAGGAGGGTGGCTTCGAGGGCGATGGCGCGGCCCTTGAAGAGGGTGACCGGCAGGCTGGTGGCGGGGAGGCGGAAGTTCTCCTTGCCGCGGGGCGTGAGGTTGGCGAGGACGACCTCCTCGCCGCCGCGGGGCGGGGTCGTCTGCTGGTCGGGCGGGGACATCTGGTAGTAGCGGTCGTCGAAGTCGGGCGGCAGGAAGGGGAAGATGTTGTCGATCCAGTTCCGGTCGTAGGTGCCGCCATGCTCGATGCGGCCGGGCCAGCCGCGGCCCATCGGGCCGAAGCTCATCGGGGTGTAGTCGCCGAAGGGGGTCGAGATCTCCTCGCCGACGGCCTGGGTCGAGGGCAGCGCGAGGCCGGGGATCAGGCGCTGGTGCCTGGGCTGCGACCAGCCGGTGCCGACCGGGTTGCGGAGGTAGGCGCCCGGCAGCGGGTCGTCGGGGTCGAGGCGGTCGGTGCCGCCCCAGGCGACATCGTAGGAGATCGGGCGGCGGAGGAAGGGCTCGGGCGAGGTGGCGGCGAAGAGCGGCCCGCGGGCGCGCCATTCGCGGTGGCCGAGGACGTCGAGGACCTTGGACCAGGCGCCGAGCTTGACGCCGACCCGGACGCGGGTGGCCGGCCGGCCGCCGGGGGCGTAGGCGGCGCCGTTGAGGACGATGTCGCAGCGTGGCTTGCGGTGGGCGAAGTCGGTCTCCCAGAGCGGGGCGGAGAAGCCGGGGGCGCCGGTGTATTCGTCGGCCATGACGAGCGGCACCTGGGTGTCGGAGGGGCGGACCGGGCCGCCGATCTCGTCGGGGAAGTCGTAGGTGCCCTTGACGACGAGGAGGAGGTACTCGCGGCCCTCCTTGTCCATCGCCATGGTGAACTCGTGCGGGAAGCCGGTCTGGTTGTAGATCTGCATCAGCGCGCCTCTACCGGGAGGGCGAGGAGGGCGTCGAGGAGGGGCTCCGGGCGCTCCGGATCGATGGCCTGCGGGGCGCCGCCCTCGAGCCAGAGGGCGAGGGGCGGCGCTGCGGGCGCTTCCGCGGCGGACAGGGGCAGGGCGCGCAGACGGGCGTCCAGCGCGTCGGGGCCGAGCTCGCCGCGGGCGGCGGCGGAGGCGGTGGCGGCGAGGGCGGCGAGCCAGGCGGGGTCGGCGGCGGTGGTGCCGGGGGCGGCGAGGGTGAGCGGGAAGCGGCGGCCGGCGCGGTCGGCGCTGGCGATGACGAGGCCGGTCGCGCGGAGCGGGCCCTGGGCGAGGGCGAAGCGGAGGGCCGGGCCGTCCGGCAGGCGGGCGGCGAGGTGGCGGGCGCACCAGCGGTCCCAGAAGCGGACGAAGTCGGCGGGCAGGCGCCGGGTCACGAAGTCGCCCGCCTGCGGCAGCTTGCCGTAGAAGCCGGGGAGGATCAGATCCGGTCCGGGCACGAGAACCTCGAGAACATCTGCAGGTCGAAGGGGTTGTCGACGCTCGCCGCCTGCAGGTCGAAGTCGGCCCAGAAGCCGCCGCTCGCCAGGCGCAGGCGGAAGAGGTCGGGCCGGTCGGTCGGCCGGAGGTTGCCGCCGCGCAGCAGGCGCAGCCAGGCCCAGGCGCCGCTCTCGCTCGCCATCACCTCGGGCCGCGGCTCGACCGGGCGGAAGGCGAGCGTGATGACCCCGGTGCCGTCCTTGCCGGGCCAGGTCATCTGCGCCCCGCGCGCGGCGCTGTTGAGGTAGGTGAGGCTCTGCCCGTCGAGGTTCAGCGTCACCGCCGAGGCGTTGGGCGAGAGGTCGGTCGGGGTGAGGTTGAAGGTCATCACCGGCCCGGCGCCGCCCGGGAAGAGCGCGTCGCGGATGCGCCGCGCCCGCTCGAGCGCCGCCAGCGCGCCGTCGTCGAGGCCGAGGTCGGCACGCCACCGCCACGGCCGGGTCGTGGTGTCGACGTAGGGCAGCAGGTGGTCGTTGGTGAAGGCGTCGATCAGCCCTCCCGGCCCGAAGAGGCGCTGGAAGTCGGCGGTGTTGACGTCGCTCACCCCGTTGGGGTCGAACGGATAGCGCCCGACCAGCGCCGCCTTGCAGAAGGCGAGGACATCGCTCTGCCAGATGGCGTTGAGCTTCTTCACCACCGCCTGCTCGGTGATCGTCGTGGTGTCGCTGGCGAGCCCGGCGATCCAGTCGTCGAGCGGGTCGGGCAGGACCTTCGCCTGCTCCGCCACCGCCCCGGTCAGCTCGGCGAGGCCGCCCTGGTTCTTGATCGCGATCTCGGGGTCGGGGCTCGCCGCCACCGTCTGCAGGACGTTCGAGAGCGCGGTCAGCGCCGCCACCACCGGGTCCATCGCCGGCGGCTGGCCGTCCACCTCGGCGATCGCGGCGCGCAGCGGCTTGAAGTGGTCGGAGACCTCCTGGCCGCTGGTGTCGAGCGGGGCGCCGCCCTCGGCGGGCGGGATGAACTTCATCCCCTTCCTGGCGAGCTTGCCGACCTTGCCGAGCTTGCCCAGCACCTTGGAGAGCCCCTTCGGCGGCCCGCCGGCCGCGGCCTCGCCGCTGTCCTCGGGCCGGGCGAGGTCGGTCTCGACGGCGACGGCGGTCAGGAGCCGCTTCAGCGCCGAATCCGCGCTCGAGAGGTCCTTGAGGTTCTCGGTCGCCGTGGGGAGGTCGGTGAGCGGCGCCAGCGTCACGTCGCGCAGGAAGCCGTCCCACTGCGCGACGAAGTCCTCGTAGTAGAGCTTCAGCATGTCGTCGGCGAGCTCGCTGACCGAGACCTCGGAGCTTTCCGGGCAGCCGCCGGCGAAGACCGAGCGGTCGAGCGCCGCCTGGGCGGCGACGTCCTCGAGCCGGTCGAGCACGACGCCGTGGAAGCCCTGGTAGGTATAGAGCCCGTCGATGCCGACGCGCAGCGTCTTTTCCGAGCGGCGGACGAGGACGTTGGCGGCGTTCGGGCCGGCGACGGCGGCCGGGATCCAGTCGGGGAGCGCGGTGGCCGCCGGGTCGGAGCGGAGCGCGTCGTAGGCGCGCTTGGCGAGCGGGATCGAGCAGACGCTCTCGAGCGCGGCCTGGACGAGCGCATCGTCGGGCGGCACGAAGCTCGCGTCGTAGGGCATGCGCTCGATGGCGTCGATCTGGTAGCCGAGCGCGGCCTCGGTCGGGAAGGGCTGGGTCTCGGCGAACTCCGGCAGCCGCTCCGCCCACCAGGTGGCGGCGAAGTCCGGGTCCATCTGGCTGAGGCCGGTCATCATCCGGTAGGTCTTGAGCGCGTCGAGCAGATAGTCCGGGTCGCGGATCTGCCGCCACATGGTCGCCTCGAGCAGCGCCACCATCCGCGGCTCGAGCAGGTTGCGCAGCGCGCCGGAATAGGCCGCCTCCTGTGCCGCCTCGATGTCGGGGACGGCGGAAGGGCCGACCAGGCGGGCGAAGGCGCCGGGCAGCGGCACGCGGGCATTGTCGACCTCGGTCACCGCATCGAGCGCGACCTCGAGGTCCGAGGGCTCGAGCGGCGCCTGCCGGGCGGCGGCCGGGGCGAGCGCGGTGCGGAGCCGCTCGAACTCGTCCGCCTGCGCCGCCACCGCGCCGCGGTTGGAGAGATAGGAGACGGTGAAGGCGAGCGCCCCGAGCAGGAAGACCGCGGCGGCGGCGACCGCCCCGCCGCGCCAGAGCCAGAGCCGGCGCAGCTCGGCCCTGGGGTCGAGCGAGGCGAGGCCGGCCTCGGCGAAGACGACGTCGGTCAGGAAGCGGCGGAGGAAGAAGCTCCGCCGCTCGACGCGCGGGGCGGCGTGGGAATGGGCGAGCGGCAGGCCGAAGGCCGAGGAGAGGGTGCCGACCAGCCGGTCGATGGGCGTTCCCTCCTGGGTGGCCGAGGTCAGGTAGAAGCCGCGCAGCCAGGCGCTCTCCTCGTAGCGGCTCTCGCCGAAGACGGTGTCGACGAGGAGGCGGAGCGGCGCCTCGAGGCTCGCGACCTGGGCCGGGAAGCGGAAGATCTCGGCGCGGACGCTCAGCGCCTCCTCCCCCTCCATGCGCGGGCCGACCCGCCCCTCCAGCCGCTCGACCAGCGCGGCGAGCTCGCGGCCGGCCGCGCCGCCGTCGGGCTTCTCGCCGGGGGCGAAGGTCGCGCCCCAGACCTGCTCGCGCTCGGCGGCGGAGAGGCCCTCGAAGCTCGCCTCGAAGCCCTTGATGAGGTCGCACTTGGTGACGAGCAGGTAGACCGGCAGGCGGATCTCCAGCCGCTGGTTCAGCTCGGCCAGGCGCTTCCTGATCTCGCGGCCGTGGGCGCGCACCGCGGCGTCGCCCTCGGCCAGCACGTCGGCCGGCACGGCGACGATGACGCCGTTGAGCGCGCGGCGGCCGCGGTGCTTCTTCAGGAGGTCGAGGAAGCCCAGCCACTCGGCGGCGTCGACCTCGGGCTGGCTCTCCTGCTGCACGTAGCGGCCGGCGGTGTCGATGAGGACGGCGGTCTCGGTGAAGAACCAGTCGCAGTTGCGCGTGCCCCCGACGCCCTGCAGGTCGTCGGTCAGGTCGAAGGGGAACTCGAGTCCCGACTGGCGCAGCGCCGTGGTCTTGCCCGAGGCGGGCGGGCCGATGATGACGTACCAGGGCATGTCGCGCAGGAAACGGCGGCCGCCGAGCTTGCGCTTCTTCAGCTCGGCCATGATCTCCTGGAACTTCGCCCCGACCGCGGCGACGCCCTCGGCGGCCGGGTCGAGCGGCTTGACCTCCGGGACGGCGAGCTCGGAGACGAAGAGCCGGTTGGCGCGGATGGCGCGGCGCTGGGCGAGGATGATCCAGACGAGCCAGAGGAGGACGAAGGCGAGGATCACGCCGAGCCTCGCGATCTCGCCGGCGAGCGGGCGCGTGGTGCCGATGGCGACGAGCGGGCCGAAGAGCCAGACGATCGTGCCGAGCAGCGCGATCCCGATCAGGCTCCAGAGCCAGCG
>NZ_CALLYO010000617.1 GCF_937858865.1 uncultured Amaricoccus sp.
CAACTACTTGATGATTGTCGCACGCGTGCGACGAGTGTGCCGGCCGTTCAGAGCCAGTCGCGCAGGATCGCCACCAGCGGCCGGTCGGCTGGCGGCATCGGCCATTGCGACAGGTCGCCCGGCCGCACCCAGCGGAGCGCGGCATGCTCGCGCGGCTGCGGCACCCCCTGCCACTTGCGGCAGGCGAAGAGCGGCATCAGCAGGTGGAAGTCCTCGTAGGCGTGGCTGGCGAAGGTGAGCGGCGCCAGGCAGCTCGCCCAGGTGCCGATGCCGAGCTCCTCCTCGAGCTCGCGGATCAGCGCCGCCTCCGGCGTCTCCGCGGGCTCGACCTTGCCGCCCGGGAACTCCCAGAGCCCGGCCATCGCCTTGCCCTCCGGGCGCTGGGCGATCAGCACCCGCCCGTCCGGGTCGATCAGCGCCGCGGCCGCGACGAGGACGAGCCTCAAGAGCGCCCGTCCTTCACGAGCGATAATCCGCGTTGATCTCGATGTAGCGATGCGTCAGGTCGCAGGTCCAGATCGTCGCCTCGCCCGTCCCGAGCCCGAGGTCGACGCCGAGGACGAGCTCCGCCCGCTTCATGTAGGCCGCGCCGTCCGCCTCGCGGTAGGAGGGGGCGACCCAGCCCTTCTCGGCGACGAGGATGTCGCCGAAGCGGATCGAGAGCCGGTCGCGGTCGGCGGCGGCGCCGGACTTGCCCACCGCCATGACGATCCGCCCCCAGTTCGGATCCTCGCCGGCGACCGCCGTCTTGACCAGCGGCGAATTGGCGATGGAGAGGCCGACCCTGCGCGCGTCGGCGGCGCTCTCGGCCCCGGTCACGCGGATCTCCACGAGCTTCGTCGCACCCTCGCCGTCGCGCACCACCTGCAGCGCGAGGTCGCGCATCACCTCCTCGAGCGCCGCCGCGAAGACTGGCATCCGCGGGTCGGCGGCGTCGGCGATCGGCGGCATCGCCGCCCGCCCGGTCGCCGCCATCAGGAGCGTGTCCGAGGTCGAGGTGTCGCCGTCGACGGTGATGCAGTTGAAGGTCGCGTCCGCCGTCCGCGCCACCGCCGCCTGCAGCGGTCCCCGCGCGACGGCCGCGTCGGTGAAGAGGAAGACGAGCATCGTCGCCATGTCGGGCGCGATCATCCCCGAGCCCTTGGCGAAGCCCATGATCGTCACCGGCACGCCGTCGAGCTCGACCCGCGCCACCGCCCCCTTGGGGAAGGTGTCGGTGGTCATGATCGCCCGCGCCGCCCGCTCCGCCGCGTCCGCGGCCAGCCCGTCGCGCAGGCCCTGCATGGCCGCCACGATCCGCTCGGCCTTGAGCGGCTCGCCGATCACGCCGGTCGAGGCGACGAAGACGTGGCCCGCCGGGATGCCGAGCGTCTCGGCCGCCGCGCTGGCCGTCGCCTCGACCGCCGTCCGCCCGGCGTTGCCGGTGAAGGCGTTGGCGTTGCCGGAATTGACCAGGACGGCGAAGCCGCCCGGCTCGCCGTCCCGGAGGGCGGCGAGCTTCTCCTCGCACCAGAGGACCGGGCCCGACCGGGTCGCCGAGCGGGTGAAGACCCCGGCGATCGTCGCGCCGGGCGCCACCTCGGCCAGCATCACGTCGAGCCGCCCCTGATAGCGCACGCCCGCCTCGGCGGCGGCGAAGCGCACGCCGTCGATCGCCGGCAGCGCCGGGAAGGCCGCCGGCGCCAGCGGAGAGACCAGGGGAGCCTTTCCGGCCATGGCGAGCCTCGGGTTCAGGGCGTCAGTTCAGCAGGTCGCTGTCGCGGATGGCAGCCGCCGGCAGGCCGGTCTCCGGCTTGTCGATCGTCGCGCCGGCGCGCAGCTCCTCGAGCTTCGCCTCCAGCGCCGCCTCGCGCAGCTGGTTCTCGATCTGCGCCCGTGCCTGCTCGAGGGTCGGGGGCGTCGTCTCGCGCTTCTCGTTGAGCTTGATGACGTGCCAGCCGAACTGCGACTG
The DNA here is from genome assembly GCF_937858865.1 of uncultured Amaricoccus sp. Taxonomy (GTDB): domain Bacteria; phylum Pseudomonadota; class Alphaproteobacteria; order Rhodobacterales; family Rhodobacteraceae; genus Amaricoccus. Next base: position 1,952 of record NZ_CALLYO010000617.1, read on the forward strand.
CACCGGGTCGGACACCTGGCCGACCTCGAGCGCGGTCACCGCCGTCTCGAACTCCGGCACCATCTGCCCGGCGCCGAACCAGCCGAGATCGCCGCCCGACGCCGCCGACCCGTCGCTCGAATTCTCCTTTGCCACCTCGGCGAAGTCCTTGCCGCCGTCGATCTCGGCCTTCAGCGCCTTCGCCTTGTCCTCGCTGTCGACGAGGATGTGCGCGGCGTTGAACTCGGGCTGCGGCTCGAAGTCGGCCACCAGCTTGTCGTAGGCCGCCTGCACCTTGGCGTCTTCGACCGCGTCCGCCACCGCCGCGGTGGCGGCGATCCCGGCGAGCACCGTGCGCCGCTCGTTCTCGACCGCGAGCTTCACCTGCAGCGGGTCGCTCTCGGGCGAGGCCGATTCCGCCGTGGCGAGGAGCTGCTGGTTGACGAGCTGGTCGAGCAGCCCGCTGAGCAGCACGTCGTCGGGCAGGTTCTGGTACTGCGGCGGCAGCCGGTCGCGCATGGCGATCACGTTGCCGAGGGTGATGGCGGTGCCGTTGACAGTGGCGAGGACGGTGGAGGCGTCGTAGTCCCTGGCCGGGGTATCCTGGGTCGCGTCCTGGACTGCGTCCTGCGCCAGGGCCGGCGAGGACAGGGCCAACCCGGCCATCAGGCCGGCGGCGAGAATGCTGCGCATTGGTTCGATCTCCCGTTCGCGCGCCTCCGCGCGGTCTCGAATTCCGCTGGGGGCCCGCTCGGGGCCGCCGTTGACAGGCGTGGCGCAGCCGCTTACATCCCTAGCCGGCTGAAGCAGGGCTGCTCGCACCTCGCGGAGACTTAGACCGTTCGGTGACCATGAACAAGCGCCCCCGTCATGACAAATCGGTGGGTCTGATCGGCGTCCCGGACGGGCTCACATGGATTTGAGGACAATCTTTCGATGATGGGACTCGGAACGATCGCGAAGAAGGTCTTCGGCACGCCGAACGACCGCAAGGTCAAGGCGACCCGGCCGCTGATCGAGCAGATCAACGCGCTGGAGCCGGACTTCCGCGCCCTCGACGACGCCGGCCTGAAGGCCAGGACCGCCGAGTTCCGCGAGCGCTTCGGGAAGGGCGAGCCGCTCGACGACCTCTTGCCCGAGGCCTTCGCCAACGCCCGCGAGGCGGCGCGGCGCACCCTCGGCCTGCGCCCCTTCGACGTGCAGCTGATGGGCGGCATCTTCCTGCACCAGGGCAACATCTCCGAGATGAAGACCGGCGAGGGCAAGACGCTCGTCGCCACCATGCCCGCCTACCTCAACGCGCTGACCGGGCGCGGCGTGCATGTCGTCACCGTGAACGACTATCTCGCCCGCCGCGACGCCGAGTGGATGGGTCTCGTCTACAAGGCCCTCGGCATGACCGTCGGCGTCGTCGTCCCTGGCATGGAGGAGCCGGCGAAGAAGATCGCCTACGACGCCGACATCACCTATGCCACCAACAACGAGCTCGGCTTCGACTACCTGCGCGACAACATGAAGTCAGACCTCGCCCAGGTGCTGCAGCGCGACCACTATTACGCCATCGTCGACGAGGTCGACTCGATCCTGATCGACGAGGCGCGGACGCCGCTCATCATCTCCGGCCCGAGCCAGGACCGCTCCGAGCTCTACATCAAGG
>NZ_CALLYO010000618.1 GCF_937858865.1 uncultured Amaricoccus sp.
CGCTTCGACCGCACCGGCCGCGCGCTCGGCCTCGGCCCGGCGCGGGTGGTGGAGATCGAGGACCGCCGCGGCGGCGGCCCCGGCGCCGAGGCCGCCCTCATCGCCGCCGCCCTCCCGAAGGGCGCCTCCCTCGCCGCCCTCGACGAACGCGGCCGGGCGCTCGATTCGCCCGGATTCGCCCGCCTGCTCCGCGACGCCGCCGACGGAGGCGCGCGCGAGCTCGCCTTCGCGATCGGCGGCGCGGACGGGCTCGACCCCGCGCTCCGCGACCGGGCCGACCACCTCCTCTCGCTCGGCCCTATGGTCTGGCCGCACCTGCTCGTGCGGGCGATGCTCGCCGAGCAGCTCTACCGCGCCGCCTCGATCCTCGCCGGCACGCCCTACCACCGCGGAGGCTAGCGGCCCCGGCGCGCCGGCGCAAAATGCGGTGGAAAGCCGCTGGACCAGCGGCGATGAACCGTCTAATCCCTGAAACAAAGCCGAGCGGCGGAGGCAGGATCCGCCCCGGCGCGATCGCGCCCCAGCGGGCATTTGGCAAGGAGCGACAGCGCGTGGCACACGTCGAAGAGCACTCCGGCACGCATTCCGGCGCGACCGGCACCCGCAGAGATTTCCTCTTCGTCGCCACCGGCGCCGCCGGCGGCATCGCCACGGCCGCCGCGGTCTGGCCCCTCGTCAACTCGATGAACCCCTCCGCCGACGTGCAGGCGCTCGCCTCGATCCAGGTCGACGTCAGCGCGGTCGAGGTCGGCAGCCAGCTCACCATCAAGTTCCTCGGCAAGCCGGTCTTCATCCGCCGCCGCACGCCGGACGAGATCGCCGCCGCCCGCGAGACCCCGCTCGCCGACCTGCCCGACAAGCTCGCGCGCAACGCCAACCTGCCGGCGGACGCGGCGGCGACCGACGAGGACCGCGCCCTGGACGAGACCGGCGAGTGGCTGCTGATGACCGGCGTCTGCACCCACCTCGGCTGCGTCCCGATCGGCGAGGCCGGCGACTTCGGCGGCTGGTTCTGCCCCTGCCACGGCTCGCACTACGACACCTCGGGCCGCATCCGCAAAGGGCCGGCGCCGGAGAACCTGCACATTCCCGTCGCGAGCTTCGCCTCCGACGGCGTCGTCCAGCTCGGTTGAGGAGGTTCGCAATGAGCGGCATCCCGCACGATCACTACGAACCGAAGACCGGCATCGAGAAGTGGATCGAGAGCCGCCTGCCGATCTTCGGCCTCATCCACGCGACCCTCACCATCCCGACGCCGAAGAACCTCAACTGGATGTGGATCTGGGGCATCGTCCTCGCCTTCTGCCTCGTGATGCAGATCGCGACCGGCATCGTGCTCGTGATGCACTATACCCCGCACGTCAGCCTCGCCTTCTCCTCGGTCGAGCACATCATGCGCGACGTGAACGCCGGCTGGGCCTTGCGCTACGTGCACGCCAACGGCGCCTCGCTCTTCTTCTTCGCCGTCTACGCCCACATCTTCCGCGGCATCTACTACGGCTCCTACAAGACGCCGCGCGAGATCACCTGGATCGTCGGCATGCTGATCTTCCTCCTGATGATGGCGACCGCCTTCATGGGCTACGTGCTGCCCTGGGGGCAGATGTCCTTCTGGGGCGCCACCGTCATCACCGGCCTCTTCTCGGCCATCCCGCTCGTCGGCGTCGACATCCAGACCTGGCTGCTCGGCGGGCCGGCGGTCGACAACCCGACGCTCAACCGCTTCTTCTCGCTGCACTATCTGCTTCCGTTCGTCATCGCCGCGCTGGTGATCGTCCACATCTGGGCCTTCCACACCACCGGCAACAACAACCCGACCGGCGTCGAGGTGCGGCGGACCTCCAAGGCCGAGGCCCAGCGCGACACGCTGCCCTTCTGGCCCTACTTCGTCATCAAGGACCTCTTCGCGCTGGTCTTCATCCTGACCGTCTTCGCCGCGATCGTCGGCTTCATGCCGAACTTCCTCGGCCACCCCGACAACTACATCGAGGCGGACGCGCTGAAGACGCCGGCGCACATCGTGCCGGAATGGTACTTCCTGCCCTTCTACGCCATGCTGCGCGCCATCACCTTCGACGTGCTCTGGATCAACTCGAAGCTCGCCGGCGTGCTGGCGATGTTCGGCTCGATCGCCGTGCTCCTGGTGCTGCCCTGGCTCGACACCAGCCGGGTGCGCTCCGGGCGCTACCGGCCGATGTTCAAGATCTGGTTCTGGCTGCTCGTGGTCGACTTCGTGGTGCTGACCTGGTGCGGCTCGCAGCCGCCGGAGCAGCCCTTCGTCATCATCAGCCAGCTCGCCACGCTCTACTGGTTCGTCTTCTTCCTCGTCATCCTGCCGATCCTCGGGGTGATCGAGAAGCCGCTGCCGCAGCCGGAGACGATCGAGGCCGACTTCCGGGAGCATTACGGCACCGGCGAGGCGGCCATGGAGCGCGCGGCGATCAGCAACCCGGCCGAGTGAGCGGGGAGAGGGACATGAGCATGCTGAAGAGCACCATCCTCGCCGGCCTTGCGGCGCTCTCGCTCGGCGCCGGCGCGGCGCTCGCCGCGGAAGGCGGGCACGTCACCGACTACCGCTTCTCCTTCGAGGGGCCGTTCGGGCGCTTCGACCAGTCGCAGCTCCAGCGCGGCCTGCAGGTCTACACCGAGGTCTGCGCGGCCTGCCACGGGCTGAAGTTCGTGCCGTTCCGCGAGCTGGCCGAGCACGGCGGCCCGGCGATGGCCGAGAACCAGATGCGCGCCTTCGCCGCCATGCACGAGGTGACGGACGCCGACACCGGCGAGAGCCGCCCGGCGACGCCGTCCGACCACTTCCCGCCCTCGGGGCTCGAGACCGCGCCCGACCTCAGCCTGATGGCCAAGGCGCGGGCCGGCTTCACCGGCCCGCACGGGCTGCTCGTCAACCAGCTCCTGCGCGGCATCGGCGGGCCGGAATACATCGCCACGCTGCTGCACGGCTACACCGGCGAGGAGAAGGAGGAGGCGGGTGCGGTCCTCTACGAGAACCACACCTTCCCCGGCGGCTGGATCTCGATGCCGCCGCCGCTCTCCGACGACATGGTCACCTACGCCGACGGCACCCAGGCGACCGTCGAGCAGATGTCGCAGGACGTGGCGGCCTTCCTGATGTGGGCGGCCGAGCCGAAGATGATGGCGCGCAAGTCGGCGGGCCTCACGGCGGTGCTCTTCCTGCTGCTGCTGACCGTGCTCCTCTGGTTCACCAACAAGAAGCTCTGGGCGCCGCACAAGGGCAAGCACGTCTGACCCTGCCTGCCGGGACGGCGACGGTCGTCCGCATCCTCGAGGTGCTGCCGCAGGCCAGCACCTCGCCCGCGGTCGTCGAGACCGGCGACGGGGTGCGGCGGGTGATGAAGTTCTCCGGCGCCGGGCCCGGCCCCTTCGGCCTCCTGACCGAGCTCCTCGCCATCGGCATCGCCCGCGCCCTCGGCGCGCCGGTCCCGGCGGCGGAGCCGGTCTTCCTCCCGGAGGGCTTCCCCTGGCTCGTCGGCACCGACGAATTCGATTCCATGCTCCAGCGCAGCAGCGGCTGGAACCTCGGCATCGACTTCCTGCCGGACGCCCGCCCCGCGACCGCGGAAGACCTCGCCCGGACGCCGGCGGCGGCGCTCGACGCCATCGCCCGCGCCGACGCGCTGCTCGTCAACGTCGACCGCACGGCGCGGAACCCCAACCTCCTCGTCGCCGCCGGCCGCCTCTGGGCCATCGACTACGACGCCTGCCTCTATCTCTCCCGCGCCCTCGCCGGTCGCACCGCCAGCCCCGAACTGCCTCCGGGCCATCTCCTCGCCGGGCGCGAACCACCCGCTGCACCGTCGCCCCGGCTCGACCTCGCGCCGCTGGTTGCCGCCGCCCCGTCCGACTGGATCGCCGCCACCGGCACCGACCGCGCCGGCCTCGAAGCGGCACTCGCCCGCTACGTCGCCGCGGCGCGGCCCCGTTAACCGCCGGCCCGAACACAAAGGATCCGCCCGGGGATTTTTACCAATCGTTAATATTCGGCCTGCCGTCCCGCGCCGGCAGATGCTATGCGGGAGGGGTCTGCGCCGAGATCGTCGGCCGGTGTTTCCTTGCCGCTGAAGGCAAATGTTCGGGAGTGAGAAAGTCGTGGTTTTCCCTGTTCGTGCGTCCCTGTTCCGTCTCGCCGCCGCGGCCGCCTTCGCCGGCGCCGGGCTCTTCGCCTCGGTCGGATCGGCGGCGACCATCGTCGACTTCGGCGGCGACAAGAAGGCCGACCCCTATCTCCAGGAAGGCTTCTCCTTCGATCCCGCGCGGATCGTGAACGGCAATTGCGTGAGCAACGGCTGCCTGGCGCTGAACGACAACGAGACGACCAGCATGACCAGCACCGGCGCGTCGGGCCTCTTCACCCTCGGCGGGCTCAGCTTCAATCTGCTCGGCAAGGGCACCGGCAACTTCCTGAAGCTCGACGGCAGCAACGGCACCTCGCTGACCTTCGCTCTCGCCGACTTCGCCAAGAACACCTATCACACGCTGGTCTTCGGCAACGAGTTCGCCAACGTCAGCTCGGTCCTCTTCTCGACCGGCGGCGGCGGCAACCTGCGCGTGGACAACGTCAGCGCCTCGCACTCCCCGGCACCGGTCCCGCTGCCGGCCGCCGCCTGGCTGCTCCTCGGCGGCATCGGCGCGCTCGCCGCGACCCGCCGGCGTGCCCGCGCCGCATAGACGTCGTCTATACAACGTATAGACGCAAAAATTAGCCGCCATTATCAATGGCTTGCCCGCAGGGCACACGTGCCCGGGCGTGCCCGTCAGCCGAGATAGGCCCTGAGCTCCGGCGGCGGGTCGGCGAAGAGCGCCTCGGTCGGCCGCGGCGGAAAGGCCCGCTGCCCGTC
>NZ_CALLYO010000619.1 GCF_937858865.1 uncultured Amaricoccus sp.
GTCAACGACAACTTCCACATCATCCGCCCCGAGAAATTTCGGGGCATCGGGTAGACGGGGTATAATGCGCCCCCTCGGGCCGCGCGTCAGGACACACCGCCTAGGATGGCGAGCCAGCCGGATGCGGTGAGGACGAGGAGGGCGGTGGCGAGGATGAGGGCGCTGGCGGCCTGGGCCTGGCCGCGGGAGTACATGCTGGCGAAGACGTAGCTGTTCACGCCGGGCGCCATGGAGGCGGTCACCACGGCCGAGCGCACGAAGGCGTCGGGCAGCGCGAAGACGCCGTGCGCGAGGAGGTAGGTGATCGCCGGATGCACGAGCAGCGAGAGGGTGGCGATCATGCCGGCCTCGGCCAGCGAGGCGCGGATCGAGTAGCGGGTGAGGACGCCGCCGAGGCCGAAGAGGGCGGCGGGCAGCGCGCTGTCGGCCACCATGTCGACGGCGACGCGGACCGGATCCGGGATCGGGATGTCGCCGAGGTTGAAGAGGAAGCCGAGGGCGAGGCCGATCATCAGCCCGTTGCGGACGATGGTGCGGCTGACGATGCGCAGCGTCTCGACGAGGCCGCGGCCGTCGGCGCGGGTGAACTCCATCACCGTGATGCCGAGGAAGTAGCAGAAGGGGGCGTGGATCGAGATGATGGCGAAGGTCGGGCCGAGGGAGGCGCTGCCGTAGGCCCGCTCCATGATCGGCAGGCCGAGGAGGACCGAGTTGGAGAAGAGCGCGCCGAAGCCGATGGCGACCGCCTCGCCGGGGCGATGGCGGAAGAGCTTGCGCGCGCCGAGAATGCCGAGGGTGAAGGCGGTGACGGCGCCGAGATAGAAGGAGAGCAGGAGCCGCGGGTCGAAGACCTCGCCGAGGTCGAGGTCGGCCAGCGCCCGGAAGAGCAGGCAGGGGATGGCGAAGCTCTGGGTGAAGACCATGAGGCCGTCGACCGCGCTCGAGGAGAAGACGCCGCCGCGGGTGGCGGCGTAGCCCGCACCCATCACCAGGAAGACCGGGATGACGACGAGGAGGATCTCGACGATCACGCCGGGATCTCGAGCTCGAGGCCGTCGTGCGCCGGGATGACGCCGGGGGGGAGCTCGGCGAGGAGCGTGGCGTGGTCGAGGTCGTTGTGCATGTTGGTGAGGACGCCGACGCGGGGCGCGAGGCGCGCGATCCACTCGAGGCTCTGCGCCAGGTGCGAGTGGGTGGGGTGCGGCTTGCGGCGCAGCGCGTCGAGGACGAAGGTGTCGAGCCCCTCGAGCTCCGCCCAGGCCGGGTCGGGGATGGCGGAGACGTCGGGCAGGTAGGCGAAGTCGTTGACCCGGAAGCCGAGCGCGTCGATGCGGCCGTGCTCGACGCGGAAGGGGCGGAAGGAGATCGGGCCGCCGGCGCCGTCGACGACGAAGGGGCCGTCGATCGGGCGGAGCTCGAGGATCGGCGGGTAGAGGCTGCCCTCGGGCTGGACGAAGACGTAGGCGAAGCGGGACATGAGCAACTCGGCCGTGTCGGCGTCGGCCCAGACCGGCAGGCGGGCGCGGCGGTTCTGCACCACGGTGCGCAGGTCGTCGATGCCGTGGATATGGTCGGCATGCGGATGGGTGTAGGCGACGCCGTCGAGCAGGCCCACCCCGGCGTCGAGGAGCTGGGAGCGGAGGTCGGGGCTGGTGTCGACGAGGACGCGCGTGGTGCCGGCGGCGGCGGTGCGGGTCAGGATGATCGAGCAGCGGCTGCGGCGGTTCTTCGGGTTGGTCGGGTCGCAGGCGCCCCACTCCCCGCCGATGCGGGGGACGCCGGCGGAGGAGCCGCAGCCGAGGATTCTCACGGTGAGGCGGGCGGTCATGATCTTCCGGCGAGGGCAGCGGTGCGGAGGGCGGGGGAGGCCGCAGTTGCGGCCATGAGGTGCGCGCAGGTGCGCGCATGGTTTCTTTGCTTGTTTTCCGCCTGTTGGCGGAAAACAACTGCTCTCCAGGTTAGCAAGCCTGTATGAAAGCCGGGGGGCCTCATTCGGCAGCCCTGGTGAACAGGCGGTCGAAGTTGGCGGTGGTGAGGGCGGCGAACTCCTCCGGCGCGAGGCCGAGGTGGGCGGCCATGAAGCGGGCGGTGTCGGCGGTGAAGGCCGGCTCGTTGCGCTTGCCGCGGTGGGGTTGCGGCGCGAGATAGGGGCTGTCGGTCTCGACCAGCAGCCGGTCGCGGGGGGCGGCGGTGAAAATGGCGCGGAGCGCCTCGGCGCTGCGGAAGGTGGCGATGCCGGAGATCGAGAGGTAGAAGCCGAGCGAGAGCGCGGTTTCGGCCAGTTGCGCGCCGCTGGTGAAGCAGTGCATCACGCAGGAGAAGCGGCCGGCGGCATGCTCCTCGGCGAGGATGCGGGCCATGTCGGCGTCGGCGTCGCGGGCGTGGATGATGAGCGGGAGGCCGGTCTGGCGGGCGGCCTCGACGTGGAGGCGCAGGCTCTCCTGCTGGATGGCGGCGCTCGAGGCAGTATAGTGGTAGTCGAGGCCGGTCTCGCCGATGCCGACGAATTTCGGCAGGGCGGCGAGCGCGACGAGTTCGTCGATCCGGGCGAGCGGTTCCTCGGCGGCATGCATCGGGTGGGTGCCGGCGGCCCAGAAGACGCCCTCGTTGGCCTCGGCGATGGCGCGCACCTGCGGCGCCTGGCGGAGGCGGGTGCAGATCGTCACCATGCGGGAGACGCCGGCGGCTTTCGCGCGCGCGACGATGGCGGCTTGCTCGCCGGCGAAGTCGGGGAAGTCGAGATGGCAATGGCTGTCGACGAGGGTCGGCATCGGCGGAACGTCCCGGGGATCAGGCTGCGCGTGTCCGCGCCTCGGCGGCGGTCGCGTCGATCTGCAGCAAGGTATCGAGGATGACCTGGGCGGGGTCAAGGTTGACCGCGCGGGCGTGCGCGGTGCGCTCGGCGAGGCGGGCGGCGAGGTCGGCCCAGAGGCGGGCCTCGGCCGGGCCGGGGGCGAGGCGGCGGGCCATGTCGGCCTCGGCGTCGGTCAGGGCGGGGACCGGGGCGCCGGCGCCGGCCAGGGCGAGGCGGCCGAGGGCGGTGGCGATGAGGTCGAGGGTGAGCTCGTAGCGGTCCGACTGGCGG
>NZ_CALLYO010000620.1 GCF_937858865.1 uncultured Amaricoccus sp.
CATGCCCTCGAAGGTGAACTCGGGATGCACTGCCGCCCGCACGATTCGCCCGACCGCCGCGGTCTTGCCCATGCGCAGCCCGGCTGCGAAGCGGAACTCCCCGAGCGGCACCCGCGCGCGGGTGCGCGGATGGAAGAGGCAGTGCGCCGCGGTGATGATGACCGTCTCCGAGATCAGCGTCGCGGTGCAGAAGCGCGTCCCCGCCACGTTGAGCCGCCCCACGCCGCGGAACGGCACCGCCTCCTCGACCGAGAGCAGCCGCCGCTCCTGCGCCGCGCCGGGGCCGCCCAGCACCGCGAGCCACGCCGCGGCCATCGCCGACGCGCGGGCGATGCTCAGGATCCGGTCAAAGTCCAAGCGCGGCCTTCTTCCCGTTGCAGCGGCGCCCGGCGGGCGCCTCACGCCGCCCCGAGCGCCGGCGGCCTCGGCCCCCCGGTCGCCCAGTCGAGCAGCTCGGCGGTATGCACGACCGGCACCGCGGTCCCCGAGCCGATCTGCATCATGCAGCCGATGTTGCCGGCGGCGATCACCTCCGGCGCCTTCTCCTCCAGCGTCGCCACCTTGCGCGCGCGCAGCTCGCGCGAGATCTCGGGCTGGAGCAGGTTGTAGGTGCCGGCCGAGCCGCAGCAGAGGTGGCTGTCGCGCGGCTCCACCACCTCGAAGCCCGCCGCCTTCAGCAGCGCCTTCGGCTGGGTGCGGATCTGCTGGCCGTGCTGCAGCGAGCAGGCGGCGTGATAGGCGACGCGCAGCCCCGGCGCCGTCGCGGGCTCCTGCAGCCCCAGCTCCGCCATCAGCTCCGAGACGTCGCGCGCCAGCGCCGCCACCCGCGCCGCGTCCCCGGCCAGCGGGTTCTCGGCGAACATCGCGCCATAGTCCTTCACCGTCGTGCCGCAGCCCGAGGTGTTCACCACCACCGCGTCGAGTCCCGCGCCGTCCGCCTCGCGGATCCAGGCGCGGATGTTCTTTGCCGCCGAGGCATGGCTCTCGCGCGTCTTGCCCATGTGATGGGTCAGCGCCCCGCAGCACCCCGCCCCCTCGGCGATCACCACCTCGCAGCCGTGCCGGGTGAGCAGCCTGATCGTCGCCGCGTTGATGTCGGTGTTGAGCGCCCGCTGCGCGCACCCGGTCAGCAGCGCCACCCGCTTCCGCCGCGGCCCCTCGGCCGGGAAGACCTGCGGGTCGTCGAGCCGGCTCCGCGGCGGCAGCGAGCGGGGGGCGAACTCGAGCATGCCGCGGAGCTTCGCCGGCAGGAGCGGCGCGAACGGCCGCCCGATGTTGGCGGCGAGGAGCGCGAGGCGGAACCGCCCCGGATAGGGCAGGATCTTCGCCAGCGCCCAGCGCAGCGTCCGGTCCATGAACG
>NZ_CALLYO010000621.1 GCF_937858865.1 uncultured Amaricoccus sp.
GTGGAGCTGCGCCGGCGGCGGATCCCCTTCGCCTTCGCCACCGGCTTCGGGCGGGACTCGCTGCCGCCCGACTTCCGCGACGTGCCGATGCTCGCCAAGCCCTTCGGCCCGGAGCAGCTCGTGGCGATGGTGCGCGCGCTCCTCGCCTGGCGGGATGCGCCGCGGGCCTAATGCTTGTCGGTGCGGCTCGTCAGCCAGTCCATCAGCGCGAGCAGCACGCCCGAGCAGACGAAGGTCAGGTGGATGATGACCATCCAGCGGAGCTGCGCCGGGTCGAACGGAGTCTCGGCGTTCTTCTCGCCGATCTCCATGAACCGCTTCAGCAGGTGGATGCCCGAGATCGCCACGATCGAGGCGATGAGCTTCATCTTCAGGCCGGAGAAGTCCACCGTGCCCATCCAGGAGGGGCGGTCGACCGCGTTCTCGTCGATGTCGAGCTTGGAGACGAAGTTCTCGTAGCCGGAGAAGAGCACGATCAGCAGCAGGTTCCCGGCGAGGGTGAGGTCGATGAGCGTGAGGACCGAGAGGATGGTGTCCTCGCTCGAGAGCGTCAGGATCTTCGGGGCGTAGTAGGCGATCTCGCGGGCGAAGACGACGACGAGCATGCCGAGCGACACCACGAGCCCGAAGTACATCGGCGCCATCAGCCAGCGCGAGGAGAAGAGCCCCCGCTCGAAGCTCGTCTCCAGTGCCGGCTTGCCTGCCATCACGCCCCTCGCTTGCTGCGCCGCACAAGCTAAGCCCGCCAAGGACTGGCGGCAAGATGCCCGCCGCACACAATCGGTTGCGTCTGCCCATGCGCAGCAGTTGAAAAGCGGGCGTAAAAGGCCGATGAAGAGGCATCGAGCAAAACGAAAGGCACGAAATGCGCCGTCTCTATCACCAGCCGCTGTCGCCCTTCTGCCGCAAGATCCGCCTGGTGCTGGCGGAGAAGAAGATCGAGGTCGAGCTGGTCGAGGAACGGCCGTGGGAAAGGCGCATGGATTTCCTGCGCATGAACCCCGCCGGGCAGGTGCCGGTCCTGCGGATCGACGACCTGGTGCTGGCGGATTCGACGGCGATCTTCGAGTATCTCGAGGAGACGCACCCCGAGCCGCCGCTGCTGCCCAAGAGCCCGGCGCTGCGCGCCGAGGCGCGCCGGCTGGCGGCCTGGTTCGACGACAAGTTCCACAACGAGGTGACGGCGAACCTGCTCTACGAGCGGGTGAACAAGAAGCTGGCCAAGAGCGGCTATCCCGAGAGCGAGCGGATCAAGGCCGGCACGCGCAACATCAAGTATCACCTCGACTATATCGGCTGGCTGATGGATCACCGGCGCTGGCTGGCGGGCGACATGCTGACCATCGCCGACTTCGCCGCGGCGGCGCATCTCTCCTGCCTCGACTATGTCAGCGACGTCGACTGGGCGCGCAACGCGGGCGTGCACGAGTGGTACGCGAAGATCAAGTCGCGCCCCGCCTTCCGCTCGATCCTCGCCGACCTGGTGCCGGGGTTCACGCCCCCACAGCATTATGCGGATCTCGACTTCTGACCCGGCCGAGCTCGCGGTCCGGCTGAAGGCCCGGGCGGCGGAGGAGGGCTTCTCCGCCTGCGGCATCTGCGCGCCCGACGCCATCCCCGAGGCGGCGGATCGGCTCGCGGCCTTCGTCGCCGCCGGCTGGCACGGGCGGATGGGCTGGATGACGGAGCGGATGGGCTGGCGCGGCTCGCCCGCGGCCCTCTGGCCGGAGGCGCGCTCGGTCGTCATGCTGGCCGAGGCCTATACGCCGGAGGAGAACCCGCTCGCGCTCCTCGAGCGGCGCGACCGCGGCGCGGTCAGCGTCTATGCCCGCGGGCGGGACTATCACGACCTGGTCAAGAAGCGGCTGAAGCGGCTCGGGCGCTGGCTGGTGGCCGAGACGGGGGCCGAGATCAAGGTCTTCGTCGACACCGCGCCGGTAATGGAGAAGCCGCTGGCCGAGGCGGCGGGGCTCGGCTGGCAGGGCAAGCACACCAACCTCGTCAGCCGCGAGCTCGGCAACTGGTTCTTCATCGGCTCGATCTTCACGACGCTCGAGCTGCCGCGCGATCCGCCGGGCGAGAACCGCTGCGGCTCCTGCCGGGCCTGCATCGACATCTGCCCGACGGCGGCGCTGCGCGGCCCCTACCGGCTCGATGCCCGGCGCTGCATCAGCTATCTCACCATCGAGCACGACGGGCCGGTCGACGAGGCGCTGCGCCCCCTCCTCGGCAACCGCATCTACGGCTGCGACGACTGCCTCGCGGTCTGCCCCTGGAACAAGTTCGCCGCCGAGGCGCGCGAGATCGGCTATCGCGACCGCGACGCCTTCGACGCGCCGCGGCTGGCCGATCTCGCCGCGCTCGACGACGCCGCCTTCCGGCAGATGACGAGCGGGTCGCCGATCAAGCGCATCGGACGGAACCGCTTCGTCCGCAACGTCGCCTACGCGATCGGCAACTCCGGCGACCCGAGCCTCGCGCCGGCCGCGGAGCGACTGGCGTGCGACCCCGATCCGGTGGTGGCCGACGCCGGAGCCTGGGCGGCGGCCCGGCTCCGCGGCGCGTGAGCCGCCGGTCAGTGCAGCCGCTGCAGGTTGCTGCGCGCCGCCGCCGCGAGGCTGCTCTCGGGGTGGGCGGCGATGAGCTTCAGCCAGACCTGCGCCGCGCGGGCCGTCTCGCCCGTCTCCGCGAGCGCGGCCCCGGTCTCGAAGAGCGCCTCGGGCAGGTCCGGCTCCAGCGCGCCGGCACGCTCGGCCTCGGCCAGCGCCGCGGCCGGATCGCCGGCATTGCGCAGGGTGGCGGCGAGGAGCGCATGCGCCAGCGCGTCGTCCGGCCGCTCGGCGATGGCGGCGCGGAGTTCGCCCTCGGCTGCCGGCCAGTCCTCCTCCGCCGCGGCGGCCCGGGCGGCGAGGATGCGGCGGTCGGCGTCCGGCACGGTGATCTTGTCCGCCTCGGCGAGCGCGGCCCGGGCGAGGTCGGCGCGCCCGGCCTCGAGCCACTGGCGCGCCCCGTCGGCGAGGATGACGGCGCGCAGCCCCGGCGAGACGGCGCGGTTCGGGTTGGTGGCGAGGCTCGTCAGCAGCCGCGCCGCGGTGCCGTGCGCCCCGAGCGCGGCGAGCGCGGCCGCCTCGCAGAGCCGGGCCGGGACCCCGCCGCCCATCCGCTGCCAGACGGCGGCCGCCTCGCGCGCGGCTTCCGGATCGGCGGCGATGGCGGCGTTGCACGCCTCGGGCGTGCGGACCTCGACCGCCTGCGCGGGCGGGGCGGCGAGCAGCGCGATCAGGAAAAGACGTCGCATGGCCGGCGGGCCTCGGCTAAGGACGGGGGATGACCCGACCTTCGTTTCTGATGCTCGGCCATGGCTACTCGGCGGCGGCGCTGGCCGCAAGGCTGCCCGACTGGCACGTGCAGGGCACCTCCCGCACCCCCCGAACCGCGGCCGGCGTCGAGCTGCTCGCCTGGGACGACACCGCCGCCGTCGCGGCCGCGATCGCC
>NZ_CALLYO010000622.1 GCF_937858865.1 uncultured Amaricoccus sp.
GCCCGCCCCGCCCCCAGGCGGGCGCTTCTCGCCCGCCGGGTCGGGCGCTGCCCTCTTCTCTCTGGAGCGGCGGCGCGGACGGGGTGCTGGCGGGGCATTCCGGCGGGGGGCGTGTGATGCTGGGGCTCGCAGTGCAGGGGGCGCAGATGCTCCTGGTCCTGGCGCTGGCGCCGGGGCTGGTCGGGCTGGTGCGCAAGGTGAAGGCGCGGCTGACGCGGCGGCGGGGGGCGCCGGTGATCCAGCCCTATCGCGACATCCTGCGGCTGATGCGCAAGGAGGTGGTGCTGGCGGAGAATGCCTCCTGGCTCTTCCGCGTCTCGCCCTACACGATCTTCGCCGCCACCTGGGTCGCGGCGGCGCTGGTGCCGACCTTCGCCATCGGGCTCGAGTTCTCCTGGACGGCCGATCTCATCGCCATCGTCGCGCTGCTCGGCAGCGCGCGCTTCTTCCTGGCGCTGGCCGGGATGGATGTCGGCACGAGCTTCGGGGGGATCGGGTCGTCGCGGGAGATGATGATCGGGGCGATCGCCGAGCCGGCGATGATGCTGACCGTCTTCACGCTGGCGTTGGTCGCGGGGTCGAGCCAGCTCTCGGCGATCGCCGAGACGATGGCGGCGGGGGTGGGGCTGCGCGTCACGCTCGGGATGGCGCTGGTCGCGTTGCTGATCGTCGCGATCGCGGAGAATGCGCGCATCCCGGTCGACAATCCGGCGACGCATCTCGAGCTGACCATGGTGCACGAGGCGATGGTGCTGGAATATTCCGGGCGGCATCTGGCGATGATCGAGATCGCGGCGGCGCTGAAGCTCCTGCTCTACGTGGCGCTGATCGGCTGCGTCTTCGTGCCCTGGGGGATGGCGGCGCCGGGGAGCGGGTTGGTCGCGCATCTGGTCGGGGTTGCGGCCTTTCTCGGCAAGCTCGCCGGGCTCGGGGTGGCGCTCGCGGTCTTCGAGACGGCGATCGCCAAGATGCGGGTCTTCCGGCTGCCGGACTTCCTCGGGGTGGCGCTGATGCTGGCGCTGCTCGGGATGCTGCTCCTCTTCGTGTCGCGGAGCTTCTGATGGGGGGCGCGGCGGATCAGGTAATGGGCAGCGTCGCCTTCGACGTCTCGCACCTCCTCGCCGGTGGGCTGGTGCTGGTCAGCTTCATGATGATCTACCAGGACCGGCTCTATTCGCTGCTCAACGTCTTCGCGGCGCAGGCGGTGGTGCTGGCGGCGGCGGTGGCCTGGCAGGCCTGGGTGCAGGACGCGCAGCATCTCTACGTGACGGCGGCGATCGCGCTCCTCTTCAAGGCGATGCTGGTGCCCTGGGCGCTGCACCGGATTGTGCAGCGGCTCGGCATCCACCGCGAGGTGGAGGCGGCGGCGGGCGTGGTGCCGACGATGCTGGCCGGCATGGGGCTCGTCGCGCTCTCGATCGTCCTGATGCTGCACCTGACCGAGTCTGAGGATCCGCTGGCGCGGGAGGATCTCGCCTTCGCGCTCTCGGTGGTGCTGCTCGGGCTGCTGATGATGGTGACGCGGCGGAACGCGGTCAGCCAGGTCGTGGGCTTCATGTCGCTCGAGAACGGGCTGATCCTGGCGGCGACCGGCGCCAAGGGGATGCCGCTGGTGGTGGAGATCAGCGTCGCCTTCTCGGTGCTGATCGCGATGATCGTGGTCGGCGTCTTCCTCTTCCGCATCCGCGAGCGGTTCGACACGGTCGACGTCGGTGCGCTCGACGAGTTCCGCGGAGAGCGGGAATGAGCCCGGTCGCCGCCGTCCTCGTCGTGCCGGCCGTCGCCGCCGCGGTGCTGGCGCTGGTGCCGGGCTATCGGGCGGGGACGCGGATCAACGTGGTGGCGAGCCTGCTGACGCTGGTCGCGGCGGGGATGCTGCTGGCGGCGGGGCCGGTGGCCGGCGAGTATCTGCTGGTCGACGAGCTCAACAGCGTCTTCATCCTGCTCAATACCTTCGTCGGGTTCACGGCGGCGACCTTCTCGGCAAGCTACATCGGGCACGAGATCGAGACCGGGCGGCTGACGCCGGTCTACCTGCGCTTCTATCATGCCATGTACCAGCTGATGATGATGGGGATGAACCTCGCGCTCGTCTCGAACAACATCGGGCTGATGTGGGTGGCGATCGAGCTCGCGACGCTGACGACGGTGCTGATGGTCGGGATCTATCGCACGCACGAAGCGCTCGAGGCGGCGTGGAAGTATTTCATCCTCGGCTCGGTCGGCATCGCGCTGGCGCTCTTCGG
>NZ_CALLYO010000623.1 GCF_937858865.1 uncultured Amaricoccus sp.
CGGAAGAGGTCGGGATCGCGGTGGTCGGCGCCTCCGGGCGCATGGGGCAGATCCTCGTGCGCACCGTGCAGGAGACGCCGGGGGCGCGGCTCTCCGGCGCCACCGAGCGGCCGGGCCACCCCTGGATCGGCCGCGACCTCGGCGAGGCGATGGGCGGCGCGCCCCTCGGGCTCGTCGTCGAGGACGACCCCCTCCCGGTCTTCGCCCGCAGCCAGGCGGTCCTCGACTTCACCACCCCCGAGGCGGTCCTCGCCCATGCCGAGCTCGCCGCCCAGGCGCGGCTCGTCCACGTCATCGGCACCACCGGGCTCGAGCGCGAACACCTCGAGCGGCTGGCGGCGGCGGCGCGGCATGCGGTGATCGTTCGGGCGGGCAACATGAGCGTCGGGCTCAACCTCCTCACCGTCCTCGTCCGCAAGGTGGCCGCGACCCTCGGCCCCGACTACGACATCGAGATCGTCGAGATGCACCACCGCGCCAAGGTGGATGCGCCGTCCGGCACCGCGCTCATGCTCGGCGAGGCGGCAGCCGCCGGACGGCACGTCAACCTCGCCGACGTCTCCGAGCGCGGCCGCGACGGCATCACCGGCGCGCGCGCCGAGGGGGCGATCGGCTTTGCGAGCCTGCGCGGCGGCGACGTCGTCGGCGAGCACGAGATCATCTTCGCCGGCCCGGGCGAGCGGATCGTGCTCCGCCACGTCGCGACCGACCGCAAGCTCTTCGCCCGCGGCGCCGTCCGTGCCGCGCTCTGGGGCCAGAACCGCCCGCCGGGCCAGTATGGCATGCTCGACGTCCTCGGCCTCCACGACCCCGAGGCCGCGATTCCCGACCGCTGACCCACACGCCGTTATGCAGGGCGGTTTGCGGCAGGCTTGTTTTTGTGGCGGAATCACCGTAATGGCGCACCTCGGTAGGGTTGCCGCCAGAACTTCCGCCGCGTCGGACTTTCGATGCCGGTCCGACGCTACCCGAGCCGCCGCATGCTGCGGGCGGTTGTTGAAGGAGAGACGACGTATGGCGACCGGAACGGTCAAATGGTTCAATGCCACCAAGGGCTACGGCTTCGTGCAGCCCGACGGCGGCGGCAAGGACGTGTTCCTGCACGTCTCGGCGCTGGAGCGTGCCGGGCTGAACGGAATCGCGGACGGCCAGAAGATCAGCTATGAGCTCGAGACCGGCCGCGACGGCCGCGCCTCGGCCAGCTCGATCGCCTTGGTGCGCTGACCGCCGGGGATTGAACTTCGGGCCCGGCCGCCCCCTGCGGGTGGCCGGGCCCTTCCTTTTTCGGAGGCAGGAGATGCGGGCCGGGCGGTCCGAGAACGTCCGGGGCGCGGGCTTCATGGTCCTCGCCAGCATCGGCTTCTCGATCAACGACGCCTTCATGAAGACCGTGGCCGGCGAGATCCCGCTCTTTCAGGCCGTCTTCATGCGCGGTCTGATCGCGACGCTGCTCATCGGCATCCTCGCCTGGCGGGCCGGCGGCCTCCGCTATCGCCCCGGCCGGCGCGACGGGCGCCTCATCGCGATGCGCAGCCTCGGCGAGATCGGCGGCGCCGCCTGCTTCCTCCTCGCGCTCTTCAACATGCCGCTCGCCGGCGCGACGGCGATCATGCAGAGCCTGCCGCTGGCGGTCACGCTCGGCGCCGCGCTCTTCCTCGGCGAGCCGGTCGGCTGGCGGCGCTATCTCGCCATCGCCGTGGGCTTCCTCGGGGTCCTCGTCATCATCCGGCCGGGGACCGATCACTTCAACGCCTACGCCCTCTGGGCGGTCGCCGCCATCGCCTTCGTCGTCATGCGCGACCTCAGCACCCGGCGGATGTCCCCCGGCACCCCCGCGATGGCCGTCGTCTTCGTCACCACCGCCGCGCTGACCGTCGCCGCCGGCCTCGGCATCGCCGCGACCGGCTGGGCGCCGCTCGCCCCGCGCCACATGGGCGCCTTCCTCGTCGCCGCCCTCTGCCTCCTCGTCGGATACACGGCCGCCTTCGTCGCCATGCGGCAGGGCGAGATCGGCTTCGTGCAGCCCTTCCGCTACACGCTGCTCCTGTCGGCGATCGTGCTCGGCATCGTGATGTTCGGCGAGTGGCCGGACGCCTGGATGCTGGCCGGCAGCGCCATCGTGGTGGCGACCGGCCTTTTCACCCTCCACCGCGAGCAGCGCCGCGGCCGGACGGCGGAGGTCAGCGGCCCGGTACCCGAAGCAGGCGTGTCCGGCGGTTGAGAAGGTGCAGCGACAGCCAGACGAGCGCGAAGACGCCCAGCGTCGGCAGCCAGGCCTCGTCGGCCAGCCCCTGGTGCTCCTCCGTCCCGAGATCGGCCAGCACGTCGATCAGCGCCAGCGCGAAGACCGCTGCCAGCCAGCCCGGATACTCGCGCCGGAGCACCGAGCGCAGCGAGAAGGGCAGCGCCGGCCGCTTCCACCCGCGCAGCCGCGGCAGGAAGACCGGCACCTCGGCCGCCCAGGCGCGGTAGGCGTCGCCGAACTTAGCGAGCAGGAACGCCTCCTCCGCGAGGATGATCCGCTCGTAGTAGACGACGAGAAAGAAGCCGAAGGCGAGCGACAGCAGCAGGTCCTGGGTGAAGAGCATCACGCCCAGGTAGCTCATGCAGTTGGCGAGATAGAGCGGATTGCGGGTCAGCGAGTAGATGCCGGTGGTGTTGAGCTCGCGCGCCACCTGCCCGCCGGTGTTGCGCCCGGACGTCTTGCCCGGCACGAAGCCGACGGTGAAGGCGCGCAGGCCGAGGCCCGCCGCCACCAGGGCGACGCAGGCCGCCTCGTAGAGGTCGCCCCACCCGTGCCCGAGCGCCCGCTCGAGCGGCTCGCCGCGCCAGACCGCGAGGCCGACCAGCGGCAGGAAGATGAGGAGCACGTAGCTCCGCCGCCGGAACAGCCGCTCCCCGCTGTCGCGCATCCTGACGTCCAGCAGCATGTCATGTCCCCCACCGCCGACGCAGAATCGGCCAGCGCCAGCCATAGTCAAGCGATCCTGACGCCCGCCTGACGGGCCGCAGCCTAACGGGGGACGAGCCCGTCGAGCTCGGGCAGCAGGACGACGCTTTCCTGCTCGTTCGGATCGGTGCGGGCGATGACGACCGTACAGGGCGCCCCGGAGCGGTTGGCCGGCAGGTGCGGCAGCCCGGCCGGGATGTAGACCATCTCTCCGGCACGGACGACGGCATGCTGCTCGAGCCGGTCGCCGTACCACATCTCCGACTCGCCCTCGAGCGCGTAGATCGCCGTCTCGTGGTTCGCGTGCAGATGCGCCCGCGCCCGCTCGCCGGGCTGGAGGGTGAGAAGGTGCATGCAGATGCCGCGCGCCCCTACCGTCTCGGTCGAGACGCCGGCCGTGTAGGTGAACCCCTGCCTGCCGGCGTAGCTGTCCCTCCCCGGACGCAGGACACGGCAGGTCGGTGTCGCGGGACGTTCCATGCTTCGGCCTCCGGGGATCACTTCTCAGAGCATAGGCCCGCCGCAGGCCCGGACCAACGGCAAATGGGAACGGGAGCTGCGCTCCGGGCGTTTGCCGGGTGGAGGTGAACCATGCTCGGACTGAGACACATCGTCTACATGATGGCCAACGCCGTCATCGTCGGAGGAGCGATCATCCTGGTCCTGAGCCTCGGCATCGGCGGCTGGCTGACGATCTTCGGGTCGATCGCCGCCGGGACCATCCTCGCCTGGCCGGTCGCGCGACTGGTCGCGCGCTGGATCAAGATCGAGGATCCGGCCTGGAACGAGGAGAAGGACCGGCCGGTCGCGGCCGAGCGCAGGTATCGGGCCGCCCGGGAGCAGGGGCTGTCGCCCGAGGCGGCGCATGCGGTGGCGCGACGCTAGCGGGCTTGCGCCGCGGGATTGCGTGGTCGGGGCGCTTCGCCTAAAGCGGCGGGGCCAGAGAGCCGGAGCCCAGCCAGCCATGCGCCTGACCAAGTATTTCCTGCCCATCCTGCGCGAGACGCCGGCCGAGGCGCAGATCGCGAGCCACCGGCTCATGCTACGCGCCGGCATGATCCGCCAGGCGAGCGCCGGGATCTATTCCTGGCTGCCGCTCGGCTACAAGGTGCTGCGGCGGATCGAGCAGATCGTGCACGAGGAGCAGCAGCGGGCCGGGCATATCCCGCTGCTGATGCCGACGCTGCAGCCGGCCGATCTCTGGCGGGAGAGCGGGCGCTACGACGACTACGGGGCGGAGATGCTGCGCATCAAGGACCGCCACCAGCGCGACATGCTCTACGGGCCGACCAACGAGGAGCTCATCACCGACATCTTCCGCTCGGCGATCACCTCCTACAAGGATCTGCCGCTGACGCTCTACCACATCCAGTGGAAGTTCCGCGACGAGGTGCGGCCGCGCTTCGGGGTGATGCGGGGGCGGGAGTTCCTGATGAAGGACGGCTACAACTTCGACCTGACCGTCGAAGACGCGATCCACGCCTACAACCGGCATATGGTCAGCTACATCCGCACCTACGAGCGGATGGGGCTGAAGGCGATCCCGATGGCGGCGGATACCGGGCCGATCGGGGGGGACCACAGCCACGAGTTCCTCGTGCTCGCCCCGACCGGGGAGAGTGCCGTCTACTACGACCGGGCGGTGACGGACATGACGCTCGGCGACCGGGCGATCGACTACGACGACCGCGGGCAGGTCAGCGAGATCGTCGCGACCTGGACCGGCCCCTACGCCCGCACCGACGAGCGGCACGACCCGGCGGCCTTCGCGGAGATCCCGGAGGAGCGGCGGGTCGAGGGGCGGGGGATCGAGGTCGGGCAGATCTTCTTCTTCGGCACCAAGTATTCCGAGCCGATGAAGGCCCTGGTGGTGAACGAGGCCGGCGAGCGGGTGCCGGTGCAGATGGGCAGCCACGGCATCGGCGTCAGCCGGCTGGTCGGGGCGATCATCGAGGCGAGCCACGACGAGAAGGGCATCGTCTGGCCGGAGGGGGTGACGCCCTTCCACGCCGGGATCGTCAACCTCAAGCAGGGGGACGCGGCGGCCGACGGGGCCTGCGAGGCGATCTACGCCGGGCTGAGGGCGGCGGGGCTCGATCCGCTCTACGACGACCGCGACGAGCGGGCGGGGGCGAAGTTCGCCACGATGGACCTCATCGGGCTGCCCTGGCGGGTCACGGTCGGGCCGCGCGGCCTGGCGAGCGGCGTGGTCGAGCTCACCTCGCGGCGGACCGGCGAGAGCGAGGAGATGTCGCCCGAGGCGGCGGTGGCGCGGCTCGCCGGGATCTATGCCGGCGTGCGGTAGCGCATGCGTCCGCACAGTGCGGGCTTTCGCCAACTAGCTGGTACATAATGAGAATCGGCGCCGCGTTTACCACCTTTTGACGAAGGTTAATCCTCTCTAGCCGCGCCAGAAGGCGACGGTGAAGAGGACGTAGGCGGTCATGATCTCGAGGCGGCCGACCAGCATCAGGAAGGAGCAGACCCACTTCGCCGCGTCGGGGAGCGGCGCATAGGTGCCGGCGGGGCCGAGGACCGGGCCGAGGCCGGGGCCGACGTTGGTGAGCGAGGCGGCGGCGCCGGAGATGGCGCTGACCGGGTCGAGCTCGAGCAGGACGAGGGCGACCGCCCCGAGGCCGAGGGTGAGGAAGAAGAGCATGAAGAAGGCGATGACCGAGTCCATGACCTCGTCGGTGACCGCCACGCCCTGGAAGCGCGGGGTGAAGACCGTGCTCGGGCTGTGCAGGCGGCGCACCTCGCCGTGCACCGCGCCGAGCAGGAGCTGGTAGCGGAAGACCTTCGGCCCGCCCGAGGTCGAGCCCGAGCAGCCGCAGATCATCATGGCGCAGAAGAAGATCGTCTCGGCGAAGGGCCCCCAGAGCGAATAGTCGGTGGCGGCGAAGCCGGTGGTGGTGATGACCGAGGCGAGGCTGAAGAGCACCTCGCGCACCGTGCCGACGCTGAGCGGCGCCGAGGCGAGGAGCCGGGCGGCGAGGAGCCCGGCGGCGAGGCAGAGGTAGATGGTGAGGAAGGCGCGGATCTGGCTGTCCTGGAACAGCGCCTTCGGCTCGCCGCGGGCGAACTGCACGAAGCGGCTGAAGGACATCGCCCCGAGCAGCATGAAGACGGTGGCGATCCACTGCACCGCGGGCGAGAAGTCGGCGAAGGAATTGTCACGGTTGGCCATGCCGCCGGTCGCGACGGTGGAGAAGCCGTGCGCGACGGCATCGAAGCCCGGCATCCCGGCCCAGAGGTAGGCGAGCGTGCAGGCGAGCGTCAGCACGACGTAGACGGAGCCGATCGAGAGGGCGATCGAGCGCGCCTCGGGCATGATCTTGCCGAGGGTGTTGAAGTCGGCGCTCTTCAGCATCTGCATCCCGCCGATGTTGAGGACGGGCAGCAGGATCATCGCGAGGAGGATGACGCCGATCCCCCCGACCCAGGTCACCATGCAGCGCCAGAGGAGCGCCCCCTGCGGCAGCTGGTCGAGGCCGACGATGACGGTCGAGCCGGTGGTGGTGAGCGCCGAGGTGAACTCGAAATAGGCGTCGGTGAAGCCGAGGTGCGGCGCGCCGAGCATCAGCGGCAGGCCGGCGAAGGCGGGGAAGATCGCCCAGGAGCCGGCGGTGAGCAGGAAGCCCTGGCGGAGCGAGAGGGTGACGCGGCGGTCCTCGGCGCAGGCGACCGCCGTCGCGGCGCCGATCAGCATGGCGAGGATGGCGGCGACGGCGAAGGCGCGGGCGTTGGGATCGCCGTGGGCGAGATCGACGAGGAAGGGCACGATCATCAGCCCGCCGAGGCCGAGGATCAGCCAGCCGATGATGTAGCCGACGGGGCGGAAGCCGATCACGGCCGGGGTACGCCTTCGCGCCCCCTCCCGCCGCAGACCGGGCAGCCGGGGCGGGCGGCGGTGCGGATCCGGCGGGTTTCGGCGTGGAGCGCGTCGTAGACGAGGAGCGCGCTGCGGAGCGGGGTGCCGGCGCGGGTGACGAGCTTGATCGCCTCGAGCGCCATCATCGCCCCCATGACGCCCGGCAGCGCGCCGATCACGCCGGCCTGGGCGCAGCTCGGGGTGAGCTCGGGCGCCGGCGGCTCGGGGAAGAGGCACTGGTAGCAGGGGCCGCCCCGCGCCGGGTCGAAGAGCGAGAGCTGCCCCTCCCACTGGCTCATGGCGGCGGAGAGGAGCGGCCGCGCCGCCGCGACGCAGGCGGCGTTGACGAGATAGCGGGTGGCGAAGTTGTCGCTGCCGTCGAGGACGAGGTCCCAGGCCGGGACGAGGCTGGCGGCGGTCCCGGCGTCGAGGCGGAGCGGGTGGGTCTCGACGGCGACGTGCGGGTTGAGGCGGTGGAGCGCGCGGGCGGCGCTCTCGGTCTTCGGGCGGCCGATCTCGTCCGTCGCGTGCAGCACCTGCCGCTGCAGGTTCGAGAGGCTGACCGTGTCGTCGTCGACGACCCCGAGGGTGCCGACCCCGGCGGCGGCGAGATAGAGGAGCGCCGGGCTGCCGAGGCCGCCCGCCCCGACGACGAGGATGCGGGACGCCTTGAGGCGCTGCTGGCCGGGGCCGCCGATCTCGTGCAGGACGATGTGGCGGGCGTAGCGGGCCAGCTCGTCGGGGGAGAGGGTCATGCCCGGCCGGTGGAGCCGAAGCCGCCCTCGCCGCGGGCGCTCGCGGTCAGTGCCTCGGCTTCCTGCCAGCGGATGCGGGAGACGGGCGCGAGGACGATCTGGGCGATGCGCTCGCCGTGGGCCACGGTGACCGGCGCCTGCCCGAGGTTGACGAGGATCACCCCGAGCTCGCCCCGGTAGTCGCTGTCGATCGTCCCCGGCGTGTTGAGGAGGGTCAGGCCGTGGCGGAGGGCGAGGCCGGAGCGCGGGCGCACCTGGATCTCGTGGCCCTCGGGGATCTCGAGCGCGAGGCCGGTCGGCACCAGCGCCCGGGCGCCCGGGGCGAGGGCGAGGCCCCCGGCCCGGTCCCCGGGCGCGAGGTTGGCCTGCACGTCCATGCCGGCGGCCCCGGCCGTCGCATAGGCCGGCAGCGGCAGCACCGGGTCGCGGCCCGGCAGGCGGCGGATGCCGACGGCGACGCTCATCGCGGCGCTCGCCCGGGCGCCCCGGCGATCCGGTCGGCGATGCGGTCGGCCAGGCGCTC